>JBDTAG010000188.1:0-6973 GCA_039924745.1 Rhodoferax sp. | reverse complement strand
CCGTGAGCTGGCCAACTTCTGGAAAGCTGGCGTGTTCTACTGCCGAGCGAACCTTTTCTGCGACCTTTGCGCTGGAGTCTTCTGCCGTCTCTGGCAGTATGGCGACGAATTCTTCACCACCATAGCGGGCAACAAAATCGGTCGTGCGCGTGTGTTCGGTCAACAATCGTGCCAGCTGTTGCAACACGGCATCGCCGGTGCTATGGCCGCAGGTGTCGTTGACGCGTTTGAAGTGGTCGACATCCAACAACAAGATCGAAAATCCGTGCCCCAAGCGGCGGCCGGTTTGCAAACACTCCTCAAGCTTTTCATCAAAGCAGCGCCGGTTGTACAACCCAGTCAATGCATCGCGCGTGGCAAGTTGTTCCAGCAATTGGTTGGCGTTGGCTAGCGCTTCGGTGCGCTGCAGCACTTGGTGCTCAAGTGTTTGGTTAAGGGCTTGGAGTTCGCGTTCGCGTAGGAGCAGCGACTCGGTCATGGATTGCATGGACTGGCTGAGCTGGAACACTTCACGCACATGGGTGTCAGTGGGGTAGATGGGAACGCCTTCACGCCGTTCGATCTGCCGCGCGGCTGCTGCCAATTGCTCGATGGGCTGGCTGACGCGTTTCGCCAATCGCAGGGCCACCAATGCAAACATCCCGATTGCGGCAAGTCCCAGACCGATCAGGCGCGCGCGCAGCGCATAGATGGGCTGTAGCGCAGTCTCCAATGGCTGACGGACCACAATTCGCCAACCCAGGTTGTCTTGTGTGCGCGAGATGACTGCCACTTGGCTCGTGAGGTAGTCGCGACCGTCGTCCCAGGCTAAGGTGGCGTAGTTTTTGTCTGTCGGAACGGTTGTCGGCATATAGGTGTTACCCACCAGTGTCTGCGGGTAGAGCACAGTTCCGTGGATGTCAACGATCAAGGTCTCCGAGTGGCTGCCTTTGCCCTGCCGTTGGGTCGCAGCCTTTACGGTATCGGTGACCCAGGTCCAATGCCCGTGCGCGCCCAAGACACCAACAACCTTGCCGCTCTGGTCACGAATGGGGGATGCGAAATCAATGAAACGCAAGGGCTCACCTGAAGCCATGCTGGGTAAAAGTTTGGCTAACAGCTGCGCTTCGTGAATGTCACCTGCATAGGGTCCCTGCAAACCTGCTATGAACCAGGGGCGTTTGGCGACGGACTCGCCTTTGAGCATTCCATTGACGGCTTGCACTACCGTGCCATTGATGTCCGCCACACCGAGCCATGCAAACTCGTTATGGATTTTTTTGCGCTGTTCTATTGACAACAATATGTCTGGGTTAGCAAGGTCGCCACGGCTGAACAGGGGTGATTGGCTGAGCAGTGAAATTTCCATTTCACGTTCGCGCAGATTGGCACCCAGCAGATCCGCTGCGGCCAGCGCGGTGGTATGGACTGATTCACCGGCAGCTACTGCCATCTGCTGCGTGGCCAGATGGGCAACATAGAGTCCAACACTGAGCAGCGTGACAAAGGAAAGGCCAGCAAACCACAGGGTAAGCTGACCTCTGAAACTGATGATTCTTCGCATAGTTGAGACTACTATTCCACTGTGCGATGCCGTAAACGCTGCAAGGTCAGCTGCAAAAGCCGTGCGTCGGCGCTGGCGCGGTGGCGTTGCACACCGCGTTCACTGCTGATTTCGGCCTTGACGGTGTGCCACATATCGGCCTCTTCTTCGTCAAGTAGAGCGCGCAGGTTTTCGAGTTTGAAGGATGGGCTCATATCAGCGGCTTCAAACAGCGCGCCCAACCAGCTGAAGTCGTTGGCCCAACCGTCGGAGTACACAGTGAGTCCGGCCAATTGGGCGTTGATGGTGAGGGCCACTTGTAGCACCGGTACCCCACGGGCTTCGATCAGGGCACGGGGTATGTGGTGGGTGGCTTCCGCTTGTGCGTCCCAATGCGTCCAATGGGTTTCGGGGCGTATCAATGTGCAATACGCGTGGCCATTGGGCAGCACGAAGCCGATCTCTATGGGGTAACTGTTGCGCCCGAATCCAGAAGCCTCCACATCCAAAACTGTGGGCGTGGGGCGTGCATCAAAGGCTTGGGGCATAGCGCGCCATTCTGCCTGCGAAGGACGCTGCGACAATCGGTATTTTCCCGTTTAAGGCTTCCATTGCACCATGTCCAGTAGCTTGCTTGCCTTGTTAGATGATATTGCCACCATCCTGGACGATGTGGCCGTCCTGTCCAAAGTAGCCGCACAGAAAACTGCCGGAGTGTTAGGCGACGATTTGGCACTCAATGCGCAGCAGGTAGCCGGTGTATCAGCCGAGCGCGAACTGCCGGTCGTCTGGGCGGTATGCAAGGGTTCGCTGCTCAACAAGCTGATCTTGGTTCCGGCCGCGTTGTTGATCAGCGTCTTCATTCCCTGGGCTGTGACACCGCTGTTGATGGTCGGCGGCGCGTATTTGTGCTTCGAGGGTTTTGAAAAGCTGGCGCACAAGTTTTTACACAACGATGACGCACAGGCTCACGCACACGATGCCGAATTATTGAAGGCCCTTAGCGACCCGACCGTCGATGTGGTGGCCCTGGAACGCGAGAAAATCAAGGGTGCAATCCGGACTGATTTTGTGCTGTCTGCCGAGATCATTGCGATCACGCTGGGCACGGTGCAGAACCAGCCTTGGACGACACAGTTGGTGGTGCTCAGTGGCATTGCGGTGCTCATGACTTTTGGTGTCTATGGCTTTGTGGCCGGTATCGTCAAGATGGACGATGTAGGGCTATACATGAGCCGTTTGCCCAATGGGGGGCCAGCACGGCGCGCGCAACAAACCGTTGGGCGAGGACTCGTAAGCGCTGCGCCGGGCCTGATGAAAGTATTGGCCATTGTCGGCACGGCGGCGATGTTTCTGGTGGGTGGCGGCATTTTGGTGCACGGCCTGGGTCCCTTGCACCACGTGGTGCAGGACATGCTGGGTCAATGGAAATCAGAGAGTGCACTGGCCGCAGCTACACGGACGGTGTTGCCGTACGGTATCAATGCGCTAACCGGTGTGCTGGCAGGTGCATTGGTGTTTTTGGGCGTTGGCGCCGTGACCCGCCTGCGCCGGCAACAGCGCTGAGCCAAAACTGCTGAACTAGACGGGGTTTGGTGAGTCAATATGCCGGCGCAACGCGCGGGCCGGCGCGGCTAACTCGACGACGATCGCTTGGCCATCGGGAAGCGACACGGCGAGCACGTCACGCCCGTCTACGGTAAGTTGGTAGACGGTCGATGTTCCCACAGCGCGCGAGGCATCCAGCGTCGCCTCTTTGAGTAGCAGAGCCAGCTCTGCAGACGCAACCGTGTGCCAGTTGAACCGGCTCATGCCGGGCTGGCCTTTTGCTGTTGCTCGCGCATGCGGCTGACAAAAGCGTTGACCGTGAGCGGACGGGCATAGTAGTAGCCCTGTACCTGGTTGCAACCCAATGTGGTGAGTAGTGCAGCTTGTTCCTTGTTCTCGACACCCTCTGCCACGACCGACAAACTCAGGCTACGTGCCATGGCAACTATCGCTCCGGCGATCGCTGCATCGTCGGGGTTGGTATGGATGTCGTTGATAAAGGAACGGTCGATTTTGAGCTCGTCAATGGGAAACCGCCGCAGATACGACAGGCTGGAGTAACCAGTACCAAAGTCGTCCAAAGACAGCGAAACGCCTAATTTTTTGAGCGCGCGCAGTGCCACCAACGTGCTGTCCACATCGTGCATGACCATGCTTTCGGTTAGCTCCAGTATGACGAGTGACGGGTCTGCCCCGGTGCTGACAAAGACATCCGCAATACGCTCAGCCAATTCTTCTTGGCGGAACTGGCGAGCCGACATATTGATTGCGATTTTGAGCTGGGGCAGGCCTTGCTTCGCCCACAGCACCTGCTGCCTGCAAGCCTCTGCCAGTACCCATTCGCCCAGTGGCAATATCAAACCGGTTTCTTCAGCCAGTCGTATGAACTCGATGGGGTGGACCATGCCGATCTGCGGGTGTTGCCAGCGGAGCAGGGCTTCTGCGCCAACCACGTTCTGTGTCGTGAGATCGATCTTGGGTTGATAGTGCAGCACAAATTCGCCACGCTCCAACCCGCGACGCATGGCGCCTTCCATATCCAGCCGGCTGATGGCGGTGGTACCCATCTCGGGCGCATACTGACGCACACTGTTGCGACCATGCTCTTTGACGCGGTACATGGCCATGTCGGCGTAGCGCAGCAAAATCTCGCCGTGGTCCCCATCGCGCGGATACAGTGACACGCCGATACTGGCCGTAACAAACACGTCACGCCCGGCCACCTCTGCTGGCCGCGACAGTGTGGACAAGATCTTCTCGGCAATCTGGTCCACATCGTCGGGTTGTGGAAGATCGGTCAGGATAATGACGAACTCGTCACCGCCCAGTCTTGCTACGGTGTCGGTCTCCCGCACGCAGGCTAACAAACGCTGCGCTACTTCTTTCAGCAAGGCATCGCCGGCGCTGTGACCGGAGGCATCGTTGATGAGTTTGAAATGGTCCAGGTCCAGCAACATGACGCCCATCACATGGCCATGTCGCTTGGCCCACGCAACCGCTTGCTCGATGCGGTCGTTCAGCAGGTTGTGGTTGGCCAGGCCAGTCAGGCTGTCGTGGTTGGCCTGGTATTCCAGAGCATGCTGGTAGCGCACGCGTTCGCTAATGTCGTTGATGATGCTGACGAAATGGGTGGTGGTGCTGCCCGCCAGATCTTGCACGGGTGCAATGTGCAACTCGTTCCAGAACAGCGACCCGTCCTTGCGGTAGTTGCGCAGCGTGGCCGAGCCTTCGCGCTTTTCGCGCAAGGCCGAGCGGATGTGCTCCAGATCAGGCTGGGCCAGGTCGTCGCGCACCAGAAAGCGCCCCTCCAAACCCATCACTTCGTCCGCGCCATAACCGGTGATTCGCTCAAACGCAGGGTTGACGTAAACAATGGAGTGGTCATCAGCATCGCTGCGGGTGATCATGACGCCGTTGCTGCTGGAGGCCAGGGCTCTCTCGTGCAGGTGTCGCGTTTGTGCGTAATCAGCGCGCCGTAATTTGCGGTCGCTGACATCTTCTTTGACGATGACCAAGTGCGTGCGCAGCCCCGATGCATCGCGCAGTGCGGATACCACCTGGCGCTCCCAGTAAACGCTCCCGTCTTTACGCGTGCTTTGTACATCGCCATTCCAACGGTCATCGCCATGCTCCGATTTCAGCAGGCTGCGGTAGATCGCGTTTGTCGTTTCATCCTGGTGCCAAGGATAGGGTTTGACGCCAATGACCTCAGCTGACGAGAACCCTGACATGGTGAGGAAGCCTTCGTTGCAATATTCGACGTGTCCGTCTTGCCCCAGCACGACGATGCCAAACGGACTCTGGTCCATGGCCTGCGCCAAAAGTGCGGTGTGGCTCAACGTCATGTGTGCGGATTCCAACGGGGATGTGGGTTCTGGAGTCATTGCCAATTCTGTTGGACGCTGCTGATAGGTAGCAGATTTTAGACCTTACGCCTTTCGCGGTGTCCTGTACAGTGCGGCAAGCCCCGAACCATGGGCCCAGCACCCGTCCACCTCTGAGTTTGTGAAAAAATGGCTGTAGCCCCCGTACAACAATCCGATGCAGCTCCCAAATCAATAGCATTCGGGCTGACACTTGCCACCTTGGGTGCCATCGCCTTCAGCGGCAAGGCCATCATCGTCAAGCTAGCGTACCGCCATGGTGTGGATGCGGTCACGCTGATCATGTTGCGCATGCTGTTTGCGCTGCCGTTCTTTTTGGGTATGGCCTGGTGGGCCGGGCGACGCACACCGACCCGCACACCTGCGCAACTGACCCGAAAGGACTGGTTGGGCGTGGTGTGGCTGGGCTTTACCGGTTACTACTTGGCCAGCTTTCTGGATTTTGCGGGTCTGCAATACATCACTGCGTCGCTGGAACGGCTGATCTTGTACCTGAACCCCACCTTGGTTTTATTGTTGGGCTTTGCCTTCACGGGTCGGCGCATACGGCGCATGCAGGCGTTGGGCATGGGCATCAGCTACGCGGGTGTGTTGCTGGTGTTTGGCCATGAGGTCAGCTTGCAGGGCGGTGATGTGGCACTGGGTGCCGTGCTGGTTTTATTCAGCGCGGTCAGTTATGCGCTGTACTTGTTTTATAGCGGTGAGATCGTGCAGCGTGTGGGCTCGATGCGGTTGGTCGGCCTGGCTACATCGGTCGCTTGCGTGCTGTGTATTGCACAGTTTGTGATCTTGCGCCCGCTAGACACGGCGTTCCACGTTGCGCCGGCTGTCATCTGGCTGTCCCTACTCAACGCGACGCTGTGCACCGTGGTGCCGGTCATGATGGTGATGATGGCCATAGAACGCGTGGGCTCTGGGCTGGCCGCACAGGTTGGTATGGTGGGACCGATGTCGACCATGCTAATGGGCGTTTTGCTGTTGGGCGAGCCGTTTACCGCCTGGCTGGTGGCGGGCACGGCGTTGGTGATTGCGGGTGTTTTTGTGTGCAGCCGCGCCCGTCTATGAGCACCCGTTTGAAAGCCAGTATTGGCGGCGGTACGGCAATTTTCTATACTGACGCCCAGTTTCTGAATTGGAGTGTTTCATGTCTGAGTTAGCCGCCTTTTTTGAGACCGCCAGGCTGCCCATCATGTCTGAGGTGGCCCAGTCGCTGGTGCGCACATTGAATGACCCGGATGCCAGCGCCGCACAAATCGAGTCCATCATTGGAAAAGACCCTGCGCTCACCGCCAATTTATTGCGCATGGCCAATAGTGCGCAGTTTGGTTTGAGTCGCCAGGTGCTGTCACTGAGCCACGCGATCACGATGTTGGGGATGTCGCGCATACGCGCGCTGGCGCTGTCCACCAGCATTAGCACTGCTTTTCCCACCATACCGGGCCTGGACCGCAAGGCGTTTTGGACCTTCAGCATGGCCTGTGCCGGCTATGCGCAGTGGTTGGCCGGTGGTGCGGGGCTG
>JBDTAG010000187.1:0-7844 GCA_039924745.1 Rhodoferax sp. | reverse complement strand
GGCTACAGACGATATTTTCATATGGAAATCTTGAAAAGTGGCCTTTTGCATCCCAGGCAATGCCTGCCCCGCCCGCCAGAAATTCATGTCAACTTTACCCTAGCGAAACTTCATTCCTGTCAATTTGAAATCTAATGGCGTTCCGTCCGTCGGGACCAGAAAAAGCAAAGAGGATATCGCCGTGGCACGCAGTCAGAAGTGGGAAAGCAGACAAGCGAAACGCAAGCTGGCGTTTCTATTTTGGGCCGCGATGTGCGGCCCGTTGCTGGCGCAGACGACCACCACCACACCCACCTCCCCACCTACCGCGCCAACGCCCGACGCAACATCTGCGACGGATGGGCAAGCAACCACACCTGCCCCAGCAGATGGCACGCGGCGCGCAGTCCCTACACGTGCACGCACGCCCCGCGAAGCCATGGCGCTGCCGCAGGTGCAAATCAAAGGCAATGACGAAACGGAAACCCGTCGCTTGTCCACTGCCGCCAAAATCATCATCGGCCGAGAAGAGATTGAGCAGTACGGCGACACCACGATGGGCGAGCTGTTCAAGCGCCTGCCCGGCGTTACCGTACAGGGTCGCCCCGGGCGCGGCGGGGCACCGCGCATGCGGGGCTTGGGCAATGGCTACACCCAGATCCTGATTGACGGTGAGCGCGTGCCACGTGGATTCTCTCTGGACGATTTATCGCCCGACGAAATCGAACGCATCGAAATTTTGCGTGCGCCCACCGCCGAAACCGGCGCCCGCGCCATTGCCGGCACCATCAACATCATCACCCGTGGCGGTTTTGCCAAGCATGTCAACGACTTGAAGTTGGGCCTGGGGCTGGAGAACGGGCATGCAGCGCCCAACATTGCCTGGTCGCGCAATGAAAAAGTTGGCGACCTGATCTACAACTTCTCCATCGCCGGTGCACACAACGAGCGCTCCAACGATGTGGTCAACGACACGCTGACCGAGAACCTGTCGGATGGCAGCAGCGTGCACCAGACCGAGAAGGTATCCAGCACCGGCAGTCGCGACGGCGTGCACGCCAACGCCCGCTTGCAATGGCAGGGTAGCGGCGGTGATTCGTTCACGCTGACGCCGATGCTGGCGACGGCGCAGAACAGTGGCACGAGCACCAGCCGGTTGACCCAAACCGCTAGCGTGGGTGCCGTGGCCGACCTGCCCTATGACCACAGCGCCGGTAGCAGCGACTCACGCTTTGCGACTGCCCGCCTTGCCGGTGTCTGGGTGCACAAATTGAACGACGGCGCCACCCTGCGCTTGAGCGCCAGCGGCGGCCAAAGCACCTGGACCAATGACGCCACGCGCCAAAACATCAGCGACCAACGCGGCGTGGTTGCCACGTCCAACCAGCATTCCGAACAGCACGACACCACGTTCAACGCCAATGCCAAATACTCGCGCACCATTGCCGAGAACCACAGCCTGGTCACAGGCGTGGAGCTGGAATCCAACCGCCGTAACGAAACGGCCACCACGCTGCAAGACGGCGAGTCACCGCTGAGTGACTTCGATGGCAATTTGACGGCATCGAGCCTGCGCACGGCGGTCTATGCACAAGACGAATGGAATGTCACTCCCCACTGGGCGGCCCACGCCGGTGTGCGTTGGGAGGGCATTGCTACTACCGGCATTGCTAGCGCCGACCGTGCAGAGGTCAGCAACCAAAGCCAAGTGCTGACACCCTTGTTCCATGCCGTGTGGCGGCCGGACCTGGCGGTCAAGGACCAGTTCCGCATCAGCCTGACGCGTAGCTACCGCTCGCCCAATCTGCAAGACCTGATTGCACGGCCCAGTATCAACAGCATGTTCTTGAACCGCGGTGCCAATGACGAGGTGCACCCGGACCACGCGGGCAACCCGTATTTGCAGCCCGAGCTGGCATCCGGCATTGACCTGGCATTCGAGCACTATGTGCCCGGCGGCGGCTTGCTCAGTGCCAACCTGTTCTTCCGCCAGATTCAGAACCTGATGCGCAGCCAGACCGCGCTGGAGACCGTCAGCTGGGCCGATGTGCCGCGCTGGGTGGCACGCAAGCAAAACATTGGCGATGCCAGCACCCAGGGCCTGGAGCTGGAGGCCAAGTTTCGCTTGAGCGAAATGTTCCCCAATGCGCCCAAGATTGATCTGCGCAGCAACCTCAGCATTTTCCGCTCCAGCGTGGACGGCATTGCCGCGCCCAACAACCGGTTGGACCAGCAACCCGATGGCACGGCCAACCTGGGGGCGGATTACCAGTTGCACAGTGTGCCGCTCAAGATCGGCGGCAACATCAACTGGACGCCGCAATTCACCACGCGGCTCAGCGATGACCAGACCGTTTACCAGAGCAACAAGTTTGTCGCCGACGCCTACGCGCTGTGGACCATCAACCCCCGCTACCAGTTGCGCATGTCGGTCAGCAATTTTGCCGGGCGCGACTATGTGACCGGCGGCAGCCTTTTGTCCACCAACGCCCAGGGACAAAGCCTGCGCGAAACCACGCAAACCAGTGCGCCGTCGTTCGTCAATGTGCAGTTCAGACTGGAGATGAAGATCTAGGTTGCCATTGGCTGCAAAATGCCGGGATGACATGCACGCTTTTTCAATCTTCTCAGCCTTTTCTGTCTTGGCCTATGCCGCCTGATATGGGCGTGCCGCGATGATGGACCGACGCCATTTTTTGGCCACCGGACTCGGCGCCGCTTGGGCAACTACTGGCTGCCAACCTAAGGACGCCCTGGCGCACATAAAGGGTGATTTCGTCGGCGGCGAGCCCGCGCGCGGGCACTGGATGCGCGACACCTTGCGGGCAGGCAAACCCTTGCCTGCGCCTACCGCCACCTTCAAAACCCGGGTGCTAATTGCCGGCGGTGGAGTCGCTGGACTGGCGGCCGCGCGCGCGTTGCGCCTGCGTGGCATGGACGACTTTGCGATGCTGGAGCTGGAAGACTCTGCCGGTGGCAACAGCCGCGGTGCGGTGGTGGGCGGCCTGGCTTGCCCACTAGGAGCACACTACCTACCGCTGCCGGGTGATGACGCGCCCGAGGTGCAAGACCTGCTGGAAGAGTTGGGCCTGCGCAGCCGTGTGAGCGGGCGCTGGCAGTACGACGAACTCCACCTGTGCCACAGCCCCCAAGAGCGCTTGTACTTCAAAGGCCAATGGCAAGACGGCCTGCTGCCGGTGCGCGGTGTAGGTGCCGGCACGCTGGCCCAGTACCGCACATTCGCTGGTTTGGTCGAGCAGGCCCGGCATGCCGCACACTGGGCACTGCCTGTGCAAATAAGCGCGCCAGCCCTCGTGCAATCTACGTTATCAGCTATTACTTTTGTAGCGTATCTGGACCAAAACGGTTTGGACGACCGCTACCTGCGCTGGTACCTGGACTACTGCTGCCGCGACGACTATGGCGCCGGTATTGCCACCGTGTCGGCCTGGGCCGGCATCCACTACTTCGCCAGTCGCCATGGCTTCCACGCACCGGGTACCGAGAGCGTGGAGCGCGAAGGCCTGCTGACCTGGCCCGAGGGCAATGCCTGGCTCACCCGACGTTTGGCTGCGCCGTTGGGCGAGCGCCTGCATACCGGCCGGGTGGTCATGCGCATTGCCAACGCCAAGCACGGCGTCGAGGTGGATGCATTCAACACCGCCACCCAGACGATGGAACGCTGGCAGGCCGAGCAGGTGGTGGTGGCGCTGCCGGTGTTCATCGCTGCACGCGTAGTGCAAGACGCACCAGACTTCTTGCGCCAGGCCGCCAGCCAAGTCGTCTATGCGCCGTGGCTCGTGGCCAATATCCACATTGCCGAGCCTTTGCACGACCGCCCCGGCCCCGCGCCGAGCTGGGACAACGTGCTGTACGACACCGGCCTGGGTACTGGCGGCCTGGGCTATGTGGATGCCACGCACCAAAGCCTGCAAACGGTACCGGGTGCCACGGTGCTGACCCACTACCGTGCGTTGGGGGATTCACACGGTCTGGGCACCGGGGTGCAAGGCCGCAAGCTGCTGCTGGACAAACCGTGGGCCGCATGGCGCGACGACATCATCGCGGAACTGGCATTGGCCCACCCCGACCTGGGCGCCAAGGCCACGCGCATCGAGATCATGCGCTACGGCCACGCCATGGCCATCCCCACACCACATGCCAATGGTCAAATTGGCCTGTGGCCCTCGTCGGATGTGCATATGCAGCTCACAAAAAGAGAGCAAAACTACCCACCCCGCCCGGTGCTGGCCTGGGAGCGCTTGCGCTTTGCGCACAGCGATTGGGCCGGTTACTCCGTGTTTGAAGAGGCGTTTACGGCAGGACATTGGAGTGTGTAGCGCCGCGGTGAAACGCGTGAGCAGTGTGTGGATGAAGTGCACAGCACCACGCGGTCTAAAACCCTGTTTCCTTACATTATTTCAATGACCAAGCGCAATTGGGGAATCGACTGCCTTAGGGGAATGTCTATCTTGTTGGTGATGCTCAACCACCTGGGCTTGGGCTTTCGTTTGCCGCTTAAGCAAAGTGTGCTGATCGACTACGTGCCTCTTCGCGTGCTCTCTGCCTTGAGCTTCAACGGCTACGAGTCGGTTTTCATCTTCTTTGTGATCTCTGGTTTTTTGATCGCATCCAAGGCGTTGAGTCAGCATGCCAATTTGCAAGCTCTGGATTGGCGGACTTTCTATGTGCGTCGCGCCAGCCGTATCTTGCCCCTGTTGCTGGCTTTGCTGGGGGTGTTGACACTGCTGCATCTGGCGGGCTTTGCCGACTATCGGATTCAAGAGCCAGGGCAATCGTTGGGTGGCGCGTTGCTGTCCGCTCTGGGCTTGTACCTTAACTGGTACGAAGGGCAGACAACATGGTTGCCCGCTTCATGGGATGTGCTGTGGTCGCTGTCCATTGAAGAAGTGTTTTACCTGGCCTTCCCTTTGGTTTGTCTGTTGCTGCCACGCAAGATGCTGCTGATCGGCTTGGCCTTGCTGGCGCTATCTTTGCCCTTCACCAAGGCAGCTTTGCAAGGCAATGAAATTTGGTCGGAGAAGGCCTACCTGCCAGGCATGTCTGCAATTGCGATAGGAGTGTTGGCCGCATTCGTGGCACAACAGTGGACGCACCAAAGCAGTCGAACTGCGAGGATGTTTCTGGTCTTGGGCTTGGCTGGCGTGCTGGGAACGCTGCTATGGGGAGATTTCATCTGGAGAAGCATCGCGCATGACAACATGCTGGTTCTCACCTTGGGTGTAGCAGCATGGCTACTGGCTTGCCACTACCTCTGCAAACAAGCCCATGCCCCTCGCGGTTTGGGTTGGCTGGCGCATATGGGGCAACTGAGCTACGAAATTTACATCAGCCATATGTTCGTAGTGCTCAGCACTGTGGCACTTTTTCGTCATTTCTATGCTCCCAATCTGCGCTGGGATTTTGTCGTTTACATCCCCTGCATTGCGCTCTGTGTGTGGATTGGCAAGGCCCTGCAACGCTGGCTTACGCTTCCGTGCGAGCGCTATTTTCGCCGAGCTAACCCCAGAGAATCCCGCAGACACGCGGTGTCGTGAAATCAGCACAATTGCGTGCCCTCGTTACAAGCGTTTGCCTGGCAACCAATCGCTGATAAACGACAGAAAAGCACGGGTCCGCGCAGGTATCAATTTGCGCGATGGCACGGCAGCGAAAATCGTCATTCCGCCTGCAAACCAGTCTGGTAAAACTTGGACCAATTCGCCATTGACCAAGTGGTTGGCCACCAGCAGGCGCGACAACACCGCGATGCCGGCACCTTCCAGTGCAGCGCGGTACAGCACGTCCAAGCTGATTGATTGCAATGCGACTGGCATTTCGATCTCTACCGGTTCGCCTTCTCCTTTCACTGGGCGCAGCCGTAGGCGCCGACTGCTGGTGCCGCCGCCTTGCTGTCGGGGAAACTTGAGGTAGTCGTGCCCTTGCAGATCGGCCGGCTGCTGTGGTGTGCCAGCCCGTGCCAAGTAAGCGGGCGCGGCACACAGAATCCACTCCGATGTGGACAGCGGCCGAGCCACCACGTTTGCGTCGTAACCTTCCTCCACCGCCATAAACGTGACATCAAACTCATCTACCCGGGTCTGCGGAAACGGGTCTACGCAAATGTCCAGCGCGACCTTGGGGTAGAGCGCGCGCCACTGCGCTACCTGCGGGGCCAGCACGTAAGACGCCAGCAACTGGGTGGACAGCACATGCACCGTACCGTGCAGCTCTTGGGTGCTAGAGCCCACCGCTGCTTCGGCGTCGGCGATCTCGCTCAAGATGCTGCGCACCCGCAGCAGGTACGACTCACCAGCCTCGGTCAGCGCCAGCTTGCGCGTGGTGCGCTGCATCAACCGGGCGCCCAGGTGGTGTTCCAGATCGCCAAACAGCCGGGTCACAGTGGCGGGCGACATATCCATGGCACGGGCGGCTGCGGCAAAGCCGCCGTCATCCACGACCCGCTGGAACACCCGCATCGACAAAAGACGGTCCATATGTGCAACAAGTGAGTTTTCAAGACCTTGATTATTTCACTTTTAGCAATGATGAATTACTGACCAGATGGTTTTTAATTCGGTCAATCAGCGTACAGTTCAACCCATCGATGAGCCGAAACACAAATAGACGACTCACCGAGGCTGGACAAGCAGGAGCCCGAATGGCCCCCGATCTGCCCGGAAATGTCTAATAACTTTTGAAAGAAATCATCATGAAAAACGCAATCGCCACTACCGCCCTGATCCTTGTTGCCGCATTGGGCGCCAGCGCCAGCTTTGCCGGCGATCACAGCCGCCTGAACAATGTGGCGACCAGCTCATTCTTCGCCAAGTCTGCACCTAGCGTGCTGAGCCGCAGCTTCGTCAAATCGGAGTACACGGCTGCCGTACAAGCCAACAACGGACCTGCGCACGGTGAAAATTCCAATCTGGCCCCGGCTGCTACCAGCTCGGTACCCCGTGCAGCCGTGAAGGCCGAATTTCTGCAAGCCCAAAAGGCCGGCACATTGCCCCCAATGGGCAACCGCGGTTAATAGCCGGGCCTTACGCTCTTTGACCCGGTTGATCCCGGGCCGGCAATTGGGTCTCCTGACTGCCTGATCTTGAAATCCCGCCCACGAGGCGGGATTTTTCGTTGATGAGGTTTTACTGAACGTCTGTGCGTTTCAAAAGGACCGCCCTTTTATCCATGAGAAGAATTTCCCACTGCGATGCCATGGGCAGCGCGCGAACAGCACGAAAATCCTCGTGCGTAAGTAGCATGTATCGGACGTCGTACTTCCTGACGAAATCGACAAGCAGGTTGTTGTCTTCCAGCAATCGCTCCGTGAACTGTATGTAATCTGCGCCGTAGGAGTCGATACGCGAATCCAAAGATGGCCGCAGTCTTGGGTATGCCCGGTACACCAACTCCGCGCCGTAATCGTAGGTTGTCATTACATTGCCACGCATCGCTGGATTGGCCAGCGCGGTGCGCATTGGCGCAGTGAAGCTCTGATTAAGGCTTGATTCGTGGGGGTAAGCACCATAGGCGTTGCCGTACTTTATGGCAAAGCCAAGTACTAACGCACTGAAGACGGCAGACAGCCCGTAGAGTCCTGTGTTGCGTTCTGGCCGTTGAACGCTGCTTGGGATTAGAGGCGGCATTACGTAGGCAGTCACTATTCCCAGATAGACCACGAAGCGTGTTGCTTTGACCGCCAACAAAACGAAACACAACAGGATTAAGGCATCGACGGCGCTCAGTTTGCGCCACCGTACGGTCGCCGCAGTGACCACAAGTATGGCGCAGATTAAACCGTTCCAGAAACCGCGCCAATGCCAAGCAATGGGGTCCAAAGAGGATATCCATTCCAGCACATACCC
>JBDTAG010000186.1:0-4304 GCA_039924745.1 Rhodoferax sp. | reverse complement strand
ATGTCAGTCAGTTCAAAGAATGAGCCCACATGCCGGTGGGGGATGACCAGGCTGTGCCCCGATGACACTGGGAACCCGTCACGCACCAGCATGCCCGACGCATTGTGCAGCACGGTGCGTTCAGGCGGCAGGGCGCAAAAGGGGCAGGGCTTGGAGTGCGGCATTGATTGGAGTTTATAGGACTCGTTAACATGGATTTGATAGCGTTAATTTTGATTAAATTAGCCTGCAGCCCTCGTGGAATATGAGCAAGCCGCTATGTATTCAATAGCGATCGTTGCAACGCCATCAGCATAAATTTTTGCGCCGGACTGCCCTCAATGCGCTGTTGTACCAGCGTCTTGACCCGTTGCACCTCGCCTCCGGCGGTGCGCGTTGTGGCCATCAATGCATCAAACGCCTCCTGCACCTCCGAAGCGGTAATCTCGTATCCATGCCCACGTGAGATCCAATGCAGCGCAGCCAGGGCGCATGCAGTGGCGAAGTCGTTATGGCTGGTGCAAAAGTCTCTGGCCGCGCGCGTCAAGGTGCGCGGGTCGGTTGGGCTCTGTTGGATGAGGTCTACAGCCACCAGATAAAGCCTCGCATCTTTGGCAGCGGCAAACCACTTGCCTTCGCTGCCTGGGGTGCTCCGTACCAGATCCCGCAATACGTCGCTGGCCGCCTTGTGCGGATACTTCTTGCAGATAGCCCGAAAGGTGGCGAGGTTGGTGGTGCTTTGATTGGCCAGAACGGCATAGCGGCGGTAGGCTTCGTCGACCATGCCGGATGAAAGCAAGATCTCCTCGCAGACTTGGGCGATCTGCCACTGCGGGTCGTTGATACCAGCGGGCTCTTCGGCATAACGCAGGGCTTCGGCTTTTTTACCCATGGCCACTAACGCCTTCACGCCCCACCTTCTGCTATGCCACCACTGGTGCGGCTCGGTGGCGATCAGGTTCAGCAACTCTTCATACCGCCCAGCCGCCAGCAGTGCTGACAGACATGCCGTTGTCCCCCTGTAGTACCCATGGCGGGGAGCCGTGGGGCTCCAGACGCTTTGGACAGTGGGCAGCAATTCGTCGGCCCAGATGGATGCCAGTTCCGGCCCCGCACAAAGCTCGCCCCAATAATCGCCCAACGACTCAATGTAAGGCATCTGGTCTTCTTCCAACGCCTGCCACAGCTTGTGCATCCACTTTGTGCGCATAGCAGGTGTGACGGGGGCGTGGACGATGATAGGCGCAAGGGTTTCAATTGCTCGGTTGACCCACGACCCGAGGGCGCCGGACGAGCTGTCCACAGCCATCAGTGCGGGGGATAGCTTTCCCAGCAGCAGGATGGCGCCTTCGGCGGCAAGTACTGGGTCGTGTTTGCCAGCCTGTTTGATCTCGGACAGCGCTTCCTTGATGCGCTGAATGGGCACGTCGGAATTCCAGCCGAAGGCGTTGCGCTTAAAGCGGGGGGCGAACTGCCATTTGTGTGGCGTGCTCGTGGAGAACAGAATTGCTTTGGGCATGGAGCACGTATTATTGATTGCTGGCCGCTGAGACGGGCGCCAACGTCCATGCAACACCTGAACCTCAAGGTCGATCAATAGCCAGATTTCCTCTCATTCCACGCCTTGGTCGCGTACCCTGCTGCAAACATCTCTGCATGGGTAGGGACCCATATCTTGTTGGATGGCGTATCCAGTGCATGTCCCACAAAGCTCTCTGATGTATTCCGCGAAAGGTAGTAGTCGGCCAACTCGTGGTCCGTCCGCGTCCAGGACGCGCTAATGGGCGTTCCAAAAACGCCCGACCTGTGAAACCCCACTCGCACATCCGGACCGAGGTAGCGATCCTGACCGGCTGCAAGCAAGATCGTGCACGCGCTTGCGCAGCGGTCAAAAGACACGGTGTCCATGCGGTGTTCCTGAATCAGCTTCGCCATGGCCATGCCCTCCACCACAAAGCCGACCGGGCTCTCAATTTCAACCAGTGTCAGCTTTGGTTTTTTCTCCAATGCGGCGGCTAACACCTTGTAGCTGCCAAAGCCGAAGGCACCTTTAACGACGATGCGACCCAGTAGGGGGTCATGGGTAACAAAGGCCGGCACATTGTCGCCCGCCAGTGTTGTCCACCAACCTTCTACCCACTCTTGCGCAATACCCAAAGTGCCAGTGATCAGGTTGAGCGTAAAGGACAAGCCCAGTACAAACACAACAACTGAGGTTAAAAAGCTGTGCCCCTCATGGTGTCGGCGCAAGGTGCAGCGGCCCACACTGACGCACCAGAACACAATGGGTCCGATCAATGCGACGATTAAAAACAGGACTACCCATTGACGCAGCACGTAGGACCCGGTGTAGTGGTTCGGGTCAGCAATTGCGCGAATGGCGAGTGCCACTATCCCTTCAAATACCAGACTGACCATTGCGCCATAGAAGATGGTCCGGGTAAGCCCTTCTTCGCCACGCCAAAGTCGCGCTAACGGTTCGGCTATAAAGCCTCTCGCACCATTCACGGTTGAAGCTTTTGCTACTGGCTTAGGCCGCAAAGACTTTGCGGGCGGTGGCACCACGCGCACAGGGATGTGCAGTTCTTCGTCAATACCAGGTTTGGTGTCTTCGTACCCGGACCGATTGTCATGCGGCATCGGTGCCAGGATGTGGGCATCCCCCCGCTTACGTGAAGCGGAGTAGAACGCGGACTTTTGTAACCACTGCAGAAACATCAGCGCATCTTGGCTGCGGTTGTATTGCAGCTCCTCCGTCAGTGCCGTTTCACTGAAAAAGACCCGCGGACCATCGTCCAGTTTTTTGAACCTGCCCGGATAGACCTTGAGTAGCTGGCTGTCCGTGCGAAGGCGCGGCAGAACCTTTCGGACTTCCTTGGACGATACCCAGATGTTGTGGTTGTCGTCCTCGTGGATTTCGATCTGATCAGTCTTGTACCGTGCTGGCCAGGTTTTGACGGGAGGGAGCTTTGCCATCTCTGCAGTTTACTGACTGGCCACTAGACACATAGCGCAGCAATCAAGGTCAGCGAACCTGCCCCTGTTAGCCCCTGTTAGCTAGTGCGATCCTTTTATGCATAGAGATGCGATACCTCGAACGGTGACAACCCATCGGACCACAGCCTAATACCCAATGCCTTGCAGCAAGGAATTGGAAAACCACTTATCCTGCCTCCTTGCACCAGTAGATCAGCTTACGGAGGAATTGCACCAATGATCAAAAGTAGAAAACTCGGGGCCAATGGACCGGTCGTCTCGTCCATTGGCTTGGGCTGTATGGGAATGTCGGATTTTTACGGCCCTTCGGACAACGCCACGTCCGAAGCAGTTCTCAAGAAGGCCGTCGAGTTGGGCGTCACTTTTTTTGATACTGCCGACATGTATGGCGTCGGAGCCAATGAATCTCTGGTGGGATTCGCACTGCGTAGCGTGCGCAACCAAATCACGATCGCGACCAAATTTGGCAATATGAGAGGGCTTGATGGCGCTCACTTGGGTGTGAATGGGCGACCCGAATATGTCAAGGCAGCTTGCAATCAGAGTCTGAAGCGTCTTGGTGTTGATCACATCGATCTGTATTACCAACATCGTGTAGATCCTGCCGTACCTATTGAGGACACGGTCGGCGCTATGGCTGACCTCGTAACTGCTGGCAAGGTGCGTTGGTTGGGACTGTCTGAGGCGGGCGCCAGCACCATCCGCCGAGCGCACAAGGTTCATCCGATTTCCGCACTGCAAACCGAGCTATCGCTTTGGAGCCGGGATGCGCAAGGTGAAATCATGGACACTTTGCGCGAATTGGGTATTGGTTTTGTTGCATACAGCCCTCTCGGTAGAGGCTTCTTGACCGGCGCTATTACCAAACCAACTGACTTTTCGAAGGGCGACTTCCGGGCGGCTAACCCGCGGATGAGCGGTGCCAACTTCGATACGAATTTGCAACTCGTTGAAGCGGTTGAAGCTATGGCGAATGACAAAGGGGTCACCGCGGCCCAATTGGCTTTGGCCTGGGTCTTGGCACAGGGCAATGATGTTGTCCCTATCCCCGGAACACGGCACCTGAAATACCTGCAGGACAACTTCGCCGCGGCTGAGATTTCATTGACCGATGCGGAGCTTGCACATCTGACGTCCATTGTTCCGCCAGACGCTGTGGCTGGTACCCGCTACGATGAAACTGGAATGAAGCGTCTGGGGTGTAAGCGCGCGGCGAACACATCTTGACGGTGTACTCGCTATGTAGTCAGTGGTTGCCAGCGGTGTGGCAATAGCTCGTCGATTTGGCTGTTCAATTGCGTCGGCAGCCGTGCCAGCACATCCTTCAA
>JBDTAG010000185.1:0-7467 GCA_039924745.1 Rhodoferax sp. | reverse complement strand
GACGAGCTTGGGTTCTTTGCGAAATTTGTTTTGAAAGCGATGCGCAAAAAGGAAGGTGACTGGCGCGATTGGGAGGCGGTACACGACTGGGCGGGAAAAATCTATGCTCGACTTGAGCGTGACGAAGTTGCTCCATGAGAGCGGACCACAAAGTCTCGTTCAAACGGGAGTCCTATGCCTGATGCAGGCACATTCGCTGAAATCGCGGCTCCATCTGGTGCGACATCTACTGCGCCATCTGGCACGTCCAGTCGCGTGGTCGTATTCCAAGCCACGGGTTTGTCCAAAACCTACGACATGGGCGAAGTCAAGGTCTATGCGCTGCTGGACGTGGAGTTGACCATCTACAAGGGCGAATTCATTGTGTTGCTGGGTGCCTCAGGCAGTGGCAAGTCCACATTGCTCAACATCCTCGGTGGGTTGGACCGGCCCACCAGTGGCACAGCCCAGTTTGCCGACCATGACTTGAGCAAAGCCACCGACGACGAGTTGACGCTGTACCGCCGTGACCATGTGGGCTTTGTGTTCCAGTTTTATAACCTGATTCCCAGCCTGACCGTGAAGGAAAACGTGGAACTCGTGACGGACATTGCCAAAGACCCCATGCCCGCCGTGGAGGCGCTCACCCTGGTTGGGTTGGTCGAGCGGGTCGATCACTTTCCATCACAGCTGTCGGGCGGCGAGCAGCAGCGCGTGGCCATAGCACGCGCGATTGTCAAAAAGCCTGATGTTTTGCTGTGCGACGAACCCACAGGTGCGCTGGACTACCAGACCGGCAAATTGGTGTTGGAGGTCATAGCCAAGATCAACCGCGAGATGGGCACTACTGCGATTGTGATTACGCACAACGCGGCCATCGCGGGCATGGCCGACCGCGTGCTGTATCTGAGCGGCGGGCGCATTGAGCGCATCGTGCAAAACGAGCGCAAAGTCGCGCCCTCCGAGCTTGCGTGGTAAGCGTCACGCGATGAAAACCCTGGACCGCAAACTGCTGCGTGACTTGCGCCTGATGTGGAGCCAGGCGCTCACGATCGCCTTGGTGGTGGCCAGTGGGGTGGCCGGTTTTGTCACCAGCTTCAGCGCGTTTGACTCGCTGTCGTGGTCGCGCGATGCGTACTACGCCGAGTCGCGCTTTGCCGATGTATTCAGCAGTCTCAAAAGCGCACCTTTGGCCTTGCAGCGCCAACTTGAAGCCATGGAAGGTGCGGCGCACGTGCAGACCGGTCTGGCGCAGGTGGTACCCATCAATATTCCCGGCGTGTCCGATCCGATTGCCGGGCAGTTGATCGGACTGGACCCACTGGCGCCGCAGCAACTGAACGTCGTCACCCTGCGCAGTGGCCGCATGTTCGAGGCGCACGGCAGCGGGGCCATTGATGCACTGGTGTCCGAAGCCTTTGCCGAAGTTCACAAGCTCAAGGCGGGCGATGAGGTAACCGCGCTTGTCAACGGCAAACGCGAGCGCCTGCGCCTGGTGGGTATCGGCTTGTCGCCCGAGTACGTTTTTGCGGGCTTGGGTGGCTCGCCGGACCAACGCGGTTTTGGCATTTTCTGGATTGACCGACAGGCGCTGGCCACGGCCTACAACATGGACGGCGCGTTTAACCAGGTGTCGGTGCGCCTCAGTCCCGGTGCCAGCGAGGGCGCGGTGATCGACCAGCTAGACCGACTGCTCGCACCCTTTGGCGGCATCAATGCCCATGGGCGTGATCAGCAGCTGTCAAACGTCATTCTCAGCTCCGAGATCAAGCAGCAACGGGTGATGGGTACGGTGTTGCCCAGCATCTTCTTGGCGGTGGCGGCTTTTCTGCTCAATGTGGTGCTGGGCCGCCAAATTGCGAGCCAACGCCCACAGGTGGCCGCGTTGAAAGCGCTGGGCTATGGCAACCGTGCCATTGGCGTGCACTACCTGAAGCTGGTGTTGGTGATTGTGCTGCTGGGCTTGGCCTTGGGCCTTGCGCTGGGGGCCTGGTTGGGCCACGGCTTTGTGGGCTTGTATGCCAAGTCGTTTCGTTTTCCTGGCCTGGACTACCGGTTGGCACCGAAGCTTGTCGTCATCGTCGCTGGGATCGTCCTGGCAGCGGCGGTGTTTGCTACGCTCAGCGCCATTCGCGCCACTGTGCTGCTGGCCCCTGCAGACGCCATGCGCCCCCCATCTCCTGGCATTTACAAGCCCATGCTGCTGGAGCGCTGGGGTTTGAAGGCGTGGTTCTCCCCACCACTGCGCATGATTTTGCGCACGATGGAGCGCCACCGCCTGCGCACGCTTCTCACGATAGTGGGCGTAGCCATGGCGATGGCTACGGTGATAACAGGCGCGTTCATGCGCGACGCCGTTGTTGTGCTGATGGATACCCAGTTCAACCAAGTGCTGCGGGGGGATGTGTCCATCAATTTGCTCGAAGCCACGCCAGCGCGCGTGCTGCAGGCTGCGGCCCATTTGCCTTATGTCACGGCGGTCGAAGGCGGCCGCAATGTAGCGGTGCGGCTGGTCAATGCGAATCACCACCACCGCGGCTTCATTCAGGGCAAAGAAGAGGTGCCAGAGTTGTTTCGTATCGTCAACATGGACAAGCTGGCTTTGAATGCCCCGCGCAATGGGCTTCTTCTGACGGATAGGCTGGCCGCCAAGCTAGAGGTCAAGCCTGGCGACTTGGTGCGCGTCGAACTGCAAGAAGGTGAGCGGAGGGTATTCAGCCTGCCCGTCGCGGGCACAGTGCACGAGCTCTTGGGTATGAACGCCTACATGGAGCGCGCAGCGCTCAACACGCTGTTGCGGGAGGGTGACATGGTCAATCAGATCATGGTTGCAGTGGAGCGCGGCCATGAGCCGGAACTGTTGGACCGTTTGAAAGAACTGCCGCGTGTGGGCATCGCCATCAGCAAGCGCGTGATGGCGCGCAACATCACCGACGTGACGGCCCGCAACATCCTCGTGTTCAGTCTGGTACTCACGGTTTTTGCCACCATCATTGCGGTGGGGGTGGTTTACAACAACGCGCGCATCGCGTTGGCCGAGCGCTCCTGGGAGCTCGCCAGCCTGCGCGTGCTGGGCTTTACCCGCACCGAGGTATCGGCCATTTTGCTGGGTGAGCTTGGTATTGAGATTGTGCTGGCGCTGCCACTGGGTATGGGTCTGGGCTATCTGCTGGCGCTGGGCATAGTCACGATGATTCGCAGCGACGAATTCTCATTTCCGTTTGTCATTCAACCAGCCACCTATGCGTTTGCTGCGGTCTGCGTGCTGGTGGCAGGTGGTGTCAGCGCCTTAATCGTGCGCCGCAACATCGACAAGCTGGACCTCGTCAGCGTACTCAAAACCAGGGAGTGAGTCCACCATGAATCCAACACCAAACCAAGCGCCAGTCGAGGCACCAGCCCACGCAAAAGACAAGCCGGTCACTGACCAGCCTGCCGCTGCCCATAAAAACATGAAGATCAAACTCGCCATGGGTGCTGGTGGTTTGGCGCTGTTGGCCGGGTTGGCGTGGGCGTTTTGGCCCCGCGCTATGGAGGTGGAAGTGGCCCATGTGACCCAAGGCCGCTTTGAGCGCGCGGTGCAGGAGGACGGCAAAACCCGCGTGCGCGAGCGCTATGTGGTGTCTACCCCGGTGGCGGGCCGCCTGTCGCGCATTTTGCTGGTGCAGGGTGACAGCGTAGTGCAGGGCGGTGATGTCGCCGTGGTTTCACCTTTAGCGCCAGCCTTGCTGGATGCCAGAAGCCAAGCCGAGCAGGCCGCGCGGGCGGGCTCGGCACAGGCGGCGGTGGGGCAGGCCCAGGCAAACGTTGCGGCTGCGAGCGCTTCGCTGGCACAAAGCCGCAAGGACGCACTGCGCGATAGCGCGCTGGTGCGCCAGGGCTTTATCTCGTCCGCCCAAAGCGAGGCAACGCGCATGGCCGAGCAGTTGCGTGTCACCGAACTGGAGGCCGCACGGCAAGCGCAAACTGCTGCCATTTTTGGGTTGGAGCAGAGCCGGGTGGCTATGCGCGAATACGGCACCTCCGGTGCTACCTCTCGGAGGGGAGGCAAAGGCGAAGTGGTCGTAACCTCGCCCGTGGCGGGAAAGGTGCTCAAGGTGATGCTGCAGAGCGAGGGCGTGGTGCAAGCAGGTACCAGCCTGGTGGAGATTGGAGACCCGGCAAGCCTGGAAGTGGTGGTGGATATCCTGACCGAGGAGGCCGCCCAAGTGGTGCCCGGCACGCTGGTGCAACTGCTCAACTGGGGTGGCACCGGCGTTCTCCAGGGCAAGGTGCGCTATGTCGAGCCAGCCGCTTTTACTAAAGTGTCGGCGCTGGGCGTGGAAGAGCAGCGCGTCAATGTCATAGCGGACATCGCCACTTCGCGAGACAACTGGAAAGGGCTGGGTGATGGGTTCAAGGTGGATGTGCGCTTGCTGGTTCAAGTCCAAGAAAACGCAGTCATGGTGCCTGTGAGTGCACTTTTTCCTATCGGGTCACGGTCTGGTGTGTTTGTTTTGGATAGCGGCCACGTGCGATTACAGGAGGTAACGGTGAAGGCGCGCAACGGCACGCAAGCCTGGGTGCCAGAAGGGCTCGTGTTGAACACTCAGGTCGTGATTTACCCTGATACCAAGCTTAAAGACGGCGTCAAAGTTGAAGCTCGGCAATCAAAATAAATAGCTCTGCTGAGTCCCATGCTAATTTCTGCGCCTCGTATTAGAGCTTGATCCAGTCATAAAGGCTGTTCTGACTCACTTAGAGCCGGGTGAATGTCGGCTGTCGGGCGACTTATTTACAGGTCGCTACGTCGGCAATGGGTCGCTATGGAGAGCTCTACATAGCGACCCCTATGCGCAGGACGCAACTATGGCAAGTTGGTGTAGTCCTTCCTGCCAGGGCGCTCGCAAACCTACACATAGTTTCGCGTAAAGGGCTGCGCTAGGGTTACAGCGCACGTTCTTGGTGGCCCGGTGCTGGGACGGGCTTCTGCATAACATTGCCGCAGTTCATGAGAACTGCTTGATTCCCGACAACGGTTCGTGACACCAACTTCATCAATAAGCATCGTCCAGAGACGCGCAAAAACTATGCACAGCCTTTTCGGCTGGCCGTCTGGTTTGTCATTCGACTTGGCCCAAGGCTGGACTGCACACTACACATAGTTGAGAACTGTGCATAGGGGTCGAATGCGGGTTCTCAGATGACAGATCGAATTGGACTCAAATCGAGTATTCACAATTGATCGGAACTGTTACGCATAATAATTCGATATGAACGACACACAGTACATTTCGCCAGCCTTCGACATGGAACGAATCCGTGCCGAGTTCCCTGCACTGGCCGACAACTTTACCTATTTGGACAACGCGGGCGGCTCGCTGGTCCTGCGGCGTGTGGCAGACCGCATTCACGAGTACCTCACTACCAGCAGCGTTCAACTGGGCGCGAGTTACCGGCCCTCTGCCGAAGCAGCGATAAAAGTGCTGCACGCACGCAAGGCAATAAGCGAGCTCATCAACGCCGCGCACGACGAAGAAGTGGTTATGGGCAGCGCCACGACAGCCCTCATGCTGCAGATCACGCTGGCGATCCTACCCAGCATTCGCGCCGGTGATGAAATCATCGTGACCAATATCGACCACGAAGCCAACATCGGCGCGTGGACCCGACTAGAGCGAGCTGGTGCGGTGGTGCGCGTGTGGGAGGTCAACACCGACACTCTGGAGCTGGAGCTGTCCGCATTGCAGGAACTGCTTTCGCCACGTACCCGCTGGGTGGCCATGACGCATGCCTCCAACATTCTGGGCACTGTGAACCCAGTACGGGCAGTCGCTGACCTGGTGCACGGCGCAGGCGCACGGCTGTGTGTGGACGGCGTGGCCTATGCGCCGCACAGGCTGGTCGATGTTCAGGCCAGCGGGGCAGACCTGTATGTGTTCAGCTTTTACAAGGTGTTTGGTCCGCACTATGCGGTACTTTGGGGGCGCCGTGAGCTGCTACTGCAATTGTCCAGTCTGAACCACTATTTCATTACTGCCGACACCATTCCCTACAAATTGCAGCCCGGCAATGTGAACTATGAGCTGTCGTACGGCTGTGTGGGCATTCGCGACTACCTAATGGAGGTGGGCGAATGGCTCGGTTGCACGGGCAACAATCGCCAAAAGATGCAAACCGCTTTTGATGCCTTTGAAGCCCATGAAAATGCATTAGCGCAGCGGTTGCTAACTTTCTTGGCGACACGATCTGGGGTGCGAGTGATCGGTCTACCCAACGTAGAGGGGCATCGCCGTGTTCCGACGGTCAGCTTTGTTGCGCTGGGGGTGCAGTCGGAGTCCATTGTGCAAAGCATAGATGCGGTCAATATTGGTATCCGCTTTGGCGACTTTTACGCCAAACGTCTTATCGAACGCCTCGGTCTGGACGCTCTGGGCGGAGTGGTTCGGGTATCCATCGCCCACTACAACACCATGAACGAAATTGAACGTCTCATTAGCCACTTACAGGAAGTTCTGCCCGGTTAACGCCCTCTGGTCGGTGTTTGGGCCGCACCAAATTTGAAAGGCAAACCGAAAGGGAGTGGCAAAGCTAAGTCGACTTTTCACCCGCTATCGATTGGGGCCCCAGGGCTTTGGGGATGCCAGCGATGGGTGGAGCTGACTATCAAGTCCGCACCACCGCTGTTGTGGTGCACTATTGATGCTAATAGGAGCGTTAATAGTGCTAATGCGGATTTTTTGACTGATCGTGTTTATCCAGAAACCGTTCAGCACGGTTGGCATGGATTAATCAACCCCACCAAACGCACGGAGTCGAATTTCCATTCCCAGAGGTGAGTTCGGTCATCTTGCCCTGAATTCGGGCAACGGTTAACCTTGGCTAATGCAGGAAAAGATGGAATAGGCATTAGCAACATTAATGAGCACCGAGTCCGCACTAGCGGGAATTGTGAGCAAGACGAGGCCTGGTTGTCGTTTAAATGTAACGCTCAGAAATTCAAATAAATCGGCCTGCGGCCCTTTATCCATGCGGGTTTCACCTAAATTTTCATTAGCATGATTAGTGAGCATCATTAGCGCTAATTGCGCACCACAACAGCAGGGGTGCAGCGTAAAACTTGGACTGGTTATGCCAAAAGTCCGAGGCATCTCGGGTGCTCGATTGGACTGAGTGAGCCAGGAACCAACGGGAAAGCGATTCCCACTGACCCCCCTCAGTGGAGGAGCCGAGGTGCTCAATACACAATACTAAAAGTCGGCGAGTCCGACGCCCGCATCTCACGCCGGTCATACACCCGCGTTGTAGAAATATTGGCATGCCCCAGCCATTCCTGCACTTTAGCAATATCGGCATGGTGCTCCAGGGCACAGGTGGCCGCGGTCGCACGCAGGGCGTGGGGACCGAGGTTGTCGCCTTGAATCTTCAGCACGCCCAAGTACTTTTTCACAACCTCTGAATAAATCGCGCCCGGGGACAGGCGTCGTCCGGGTTCGGTGGCGGCATGGT
>JBDTAG010000184.1:0-7898 GCA_039924745.1 Rhodoferax sp. | reverse complement strand
TGGAACCGAGCGCAAACGTTGCCAACATCTTGCCGGGGTAGTAGTTCTTGCGCCTGTTGGTCACCACCCCGGCCTCGACCAGTGAAAGGATGCCGTCCCCAAGCATTTCTGTGTGCACACCGAGGTCGTGTTTGCTTGTGAGTTGCATCACCACCGCGTCGGGTATGCCGCCATAGCCAATTTGTAGCGTCGCGCCATCGGGGATCATGTCCGCCACGTATTTGCCAATAGCCTCTTGCACGGGGCCTATTTTGGGTAAGCCAACTTCTGAAATGGCGTCTGTGCTTTCGGTCAGCGCGGTGACCTGGGAAATATGGATGTGGCAGTTGCCAAATGCAAACGGCACATTGGGATTCACCTCCAAGACCACTACCCGCGATCTGGCCAACGCCGCCATGGTGTAGTCTGTGCCCAACGACAGCGAAAAGTAGCCATGCTCATCCATCGGCGATGCGATAGAAAACACCACGTCAGCCGCCAGCAGACCACGTTCCAGCAAGACCGGAATCTCAGAAAAATAGGAGGGGATGTAATCCACCCAGCCCTCTTGACCACCAGGGCGTGAAATGCCACTAAAAAAATAAGCAATGTGGCGTACGTGGCTGGCTGTATCCGGGTCAAAGTAGCCGTACTTGCGAATAGGCAGTATTTGCGACACCCGCACATCTTCAAATCTGTGCCGTACTTCCGACAATGCGGTCAGCAGCGCCGGTGGCTCGCCCACGCCACTGGGTACAACAATGGTGTCTCCATTGTGGACAAGGCCCATAGCATCTACGGCTGACATACGCTTTTGTTCGTAAAGGCTTTGGTTGGACATGTGTGAATCCCATGGTTGTGAAGCAACTGACAGTCTACGTCGACCGGGGCTATCATTGCTGCTCACCTGCATTGACCCTATGGCAACTTCCACACCCTCTCCACTCGTCGAATTCCGCAACCTGAGCTTTGCCTACGGCGACCACACCGTGCTGGACAACGTCTCGCTCCACATACCAAAGGGCAAGGTCACTGCGTTGATTGGCCCCATGGGTGCAGGCAAGACAACCACGTTACGGTTAATGGGTGGTGAGCAAAAGGCGCAGTCCGGCGAGATGCTTTTTGACGGCAAGGACGTCGGTTGTATGGACCAGCAGCAGCTTTATGCAGCGCGACGGCGCATGGGTATGTTGTTCCAGTTTGGCGCGCTGTTTGCCGATTCCACAGTGTTCGAGAATGTGGCGTTTCCACTGCGCGAGCACACTGATCTGCCTGAGTCGCTGATCCGCGACATCGTGCTGATGAAACTCAATGCCGTTGGACTGCGTGGCGCGCGTGAGCTGTTTCCAAGCGAGGTATCCGGGGGCATGGCGCGGCGCATAGCCTTAGCCCGCGCGATTGCGTTAGACCCCGAACTGGTGATGTACGACGAGCCGTTTTCCGGCCTGGACCCCATCTCGTTGAAAACTGCAGCCAACCTGATCCGCCAATTGAACGACTCCATGGGCCTGACCAGTGTTTTTGTTTCCCACGAACTGAAACAAACGCTAAATATTGCAGACCACGTGATCGTGCTGGCCAACGGAAAGGTCGCATTGGAAGGTACACCGGACGAAGTCCGAACCAGCACAGACCCCATGGTCTACCAGTATGTGAACGCCAAGCCCGACGGGCCGGTGCACTTTCACTTTCCGGGTAAATCGGTAGCCGAAGACTTTGCGTTGGAAGGGCCAGTGGATGCAAACAACTCCTGAAACGCCGCGCATGGTGCGGACATCTTCTTATATGGCCCGTCCCGCCATTGCGGTCGCGGTTTTTTCGCTGTGCACGTCTTTCCACGCACAAGCGGTTGATGCTTTTGATGCTGGTACAAAGCTGTTGTCGCTGGATGCAGTCAGCATGTCTGGCACGACTTACAACCAAGTCAAAGCGACAGTCGATTCGTACACGCTGCTGGGGGTGGGTAGCGGGGCACCCATAGCGGACACCTTTGATCCGACCACCAATTTGTTAACACTCGGCGCTGTCGCCTTCCAAGGCGCGACCTACAACAATGTGCACGTCACGGTCAACGCTTACACACTGCTGAGCGTGGGTAGCGCGTCCGGGTCAGCGACTACTTACGCCAATATGGCTGGGGCAAGCCTAGGTGCGGGCGCCAGCCTCAACGGAGCCATACCCTTCCCGGCCAACAACGCGTGGAACACTGACGTTTCCGGCTCAGCCGTTGACCCCAACTCCGATGCACTCATAGCCAGCATAGGGCTAGCCCGCGGTTTGCACCCAGACTTTGGATCTGGCTTGTATGGTGGCGCTCCCATTGGCATTCCATACGTTGTCGTTGCATCTTCACAGGCTAAAGTGCCGATCACCTTTACTGACTACGGCGATGAAAGTGACGCTGGCCCCTACCCAGTTCCAGCCAATGCGCCTATAGAAGGCCAGCAGGCCAATGGCAGTGCTTTTGATGGTGACCGCCATGTGCTGGTGGTGGACCGTGATGCCAATCTTTTGTATGAAATGGGCAATTCGTATCCACAAGGCAATGGCAGTTGGAAGGCCAGCGGTGGTGCCGTGTTCCATCTGGATTCCAACTCCGTGCGACCTGGCGGCCAACCCGGCTGGACCAGTGCCGACGCGGCTGGTCTGCCCATCTTCCCAGGCCTCGTGCGCTATGACGAAGCGTCCAGCGGCGTCATTCGCCATGCGCTGCGGTTCACCGTGGGCACCACGCGTCGTGCCTACGTGCCACCTGCTACGCACTGGGCATCCAGCAACACCAGCGCCAACGTGCCGCCTATGGGCATGCGGGTCCGGTTGAAGGCCAGCTATGTAATACCAGCCAGCTTCAGCACCGAGAGCCGAGCCATCCTCCAGAGCATGAAGACCTATGGCATGCTGGTGGCCGACAATGGCTCCAATTGGTACGTGAGCGGCGCCCCAGATGCCCGCTGGAACAACGACAAGTTGGTATCAGAACTGGGCAGTGTCAAAGGCGCGAGCTTTGAGGTAGTGCGCATGGATGGGTTGGTAGCGCCTTGACCCTGGACTGGCTTTAAGGCGTAGGGGGGTGCGCCAGGTCTTCGTGCTTTTGCGCCAGGTATTCATCCAGTGTCAGTTCGTGCAGTTGCGCTGCATGCTGCTCCGAGAGCGCGAACCACGCCTTCAGACGGGCGTCCATGGTCGCTTTGCCCGCGCCACCGGGGACGCTCGTATACGCCTGCAACGCCAAGTAATTTCGCATGACATTGCGCTCAATCGACCCGCGCTCTCCATGTACAAACTGCGGTTTACCGTCCTTGTCGGTACCGGTCACGCTAAAGCCGATCTTGTTGCGTCCGGCCGTCGCTAGGTAGACGCCCAAGGCCATGCGGGCCATGGTGCCGTAGCTGTAACCATATCCAAAATGCAGAAACGAGCGCGAACCTTCCAGTGGGGTGACCTCAAAAATAATACGGTAGTCAGACGTGGACAATGGCCCGTGGGCTGCGGTCAATGACACCCGAAGGTAGTCCGCAGTGGACGTTTCTACGCGCATGTTGTAGTCCATGCTGTATATCGAAGCCCCCGTCACGCTTTGCTTAGGCCCCGCCATCAGCACCAGCCCGTCAACATTGGCGCCATGGGTTGGGTGGCACGCGCGGATATTGAGGTGCAAAAACATGATCCCGCAGAGGCTATCGGTCGCGCTGAGCAGGCTGCTGGTTTGTCCAAAAGGCACAGACAACTCAGTGTAAACGTCGGCCTGCAAGCGGCTGCCCGAATCTTGCGACACGATGAGCATGGGTTCTCCCAAAGCCTTGGCTTGCAGTTGCGGGAGAAATTCAGTGCGTTTGGCAAGCAGACTTGCCGCGTTGCCCGCGGGCGCGGCATCCGGGAATGCCTGCGTAGAGGGCGCATAGGGCACCAGCAGTGCGAACAGCATCACACGAACCATTCGAAAGTAATTGTGGACCATGGATGTATGCGTGTTCGTTGGTTGGTGTGCCATTGCCGGCGATCGTGCCATTTCTCGGGAGGTTTGTTGGTGCGCCATCCCACACCTGGATTCTGGCACCACTTCCAATCGTTGCGGAAAACCGCATTCACCCAGGCTCATTCTGAGATTCCGCATGCAAAACATGGCGCGTCCTGTCTGCAAGTCTTTTGAAATCAACGACTTAGCCGCGCACGTGAATTGGCACGAAGCATGCAAAACCCATTGCGGCTCTGCTTTTCCACGTTTATTTAGGAGACAACATGTTGAACAAAAATTGGCTGCTCGGCGTTCTGGCGGCATCAACCCTGAGTTTTCCCCCTGTACATGCCCAAGAAGTGGTGCGTCTAGGGAATCTGAAATTTGCCCACTATGGTGCTATTTCGTACATCAAGGAAATAGCCAGCACCTGCGGTATCAAAGTGGAAGAACATGTCTTTGCCAAAGGTCCAGATGTGATGCAGGCCATTTTGGCCGGTGAACTCGACGTAGGCGCCACGGCCTCAGAAGGCGCCATATCCGGCAGGGCCAATGGCGCGCCCATCTATGTCGTTGCCGGCTTTGCGAAGGGCGGTGCACGCCTCGTAGCCCGGCCCGATTCCGGCATCAAGTCGATAAAGGACCTCAAGGGAAAGCGCGTGGGCGTGACCCGCGGTGGCATACACGAGGTGCTGCTGGCCGCCGAACTGGGCCAGAACGGACTCACCATGTCTGACCAGCCGGGCAAGGATGTGCAGGTGGTCTATTTGGCGTTTGCTGATTTGAACCAAGCCCTTCTTGGCAAGAACCTGGACGCCATCATGCAGAGCGAGCCACAATCGTCGCAGGCCATCAACAAGGGCTTTGGCGTAGAGGTTTTGAAACCCTACGACACACCCATTGGCGAACCTGTGCGCACACTGGTCATGACCGAGAAGTTCTACAAGGAACGCCGCCCCGTAGCCGAAAAATATGTGCGCGAAACCATCTTCAAAGGCCAGATCACGGCCGACGATTTTCAGAACGCCATTGCCAACTCGCCCTATTCGTTCGATGTAACGGCAGCACACATTCAGACGACGACCGACACCATGGTGAAGTACGGCGTCGGCAAGATGACAAAACCTCCCGTTGCTACCGACTGGGTTCGCACCGATTTGCTCGACCAGGCCAAGAAGAGCCTGGCGATCAAATAGGAACTGCTGCTATGAAAGCCTTCAATTGGCGCGCAACAGCGTCGGGGCTCATCGTGCCGGTGACTCTCATTGCCTTGTGGCAACTGGTATGCGTGATGGGGTGGGTTAGCCCGCTCAAACTGCCTTCACCCTTGGCCGTGGCATTGCGCTGGGTCCAGTACATCAGCCCTACCGAAGCGTACACGCCCGCGGCCGGTAGCTGGATGGCATGGACCGTTTCAGGTGAACTGCTGGGGGATGCCATGGGCAGCATGTACCGCGTCGCCATCGGCTTCCTGATTGGCGGTGGCCTGGCTCTGCCGATGGGAATACTGATGGGCGCCAACCAGCGTGTCTACGACAAGATGTACATCCTGGTGCAAATTCTGCGCCCCATTCCACCCAGCGCCTACACACCACTGGCCATGCTGTGGTTTGGCCTAGGCAACCCACCGGCGGTGTTCATGATCTCCATCGCGGCCTTCTTCCCGGTGTTGATCAACACCATCGTCGGTGTGCGCCAGGTGGATAGCATTTATCTGAGGGCTGCCCGCAACCTGGGTGCCAGCCAAACCACGCTGTTCCTGCGGGTGATGCTACCGGCCGCCACACCCTATATTTTGGCTGGCGTGCGCATTGCGATTGGTGCGGCCTTCATGATCGTGATCGTGTCAGAGCTGATCGCTGTGCCCGATGGCCTGGGTTTTCGCATCAACGAGGCACGCGAATACGCATGGACTGACAAGGTCATGGCGGGTATGTTCACCATCGGAATGATCGGCCTGGCACTGGACATCGGCATGAACAAACTCAACAACTATTTGCTGCGTTGGCACCGTGGCCTGGAGAGCTGATATGAACCCCACACACATCCAAGTCAAAGCTGTCAACAAGATCTTCAAAACCGCCGACAAAGAAGTCGTGGCCTTGCGCGACATCAACCTGGACATCCCCGAGGGCCAGTTCGTCTGCTTGTTAGGACCATCGGGTTGTGGCAAATCCACGTTGCTGAATGCGGTGGCGGGCTTTGCGCTGCCCAGTTCAGGCGTGATCACTGTCAATGGAACGACTGTGACCGGCCCCGGCCCGGATCGTGGCATGGTGTTCCAGGAATATGCACTGTTCCCATGGATGACCGTGGAGCAAAACATAGGCTTCGGGCTGGAGATCAAGAACATGGACAAGGCCGAGATCCAACGCCGTGTCGGTGATCTGTTGTCCATGCTGGGGTTGACAGATTTTCGCCAGCGATTCCCCAAGGACCTGTCGGGCGGCATGCGCCAGCGGGTGGCTATCGCCCGGGTGCTGGCACTGGACTCGCCCACCATGCTGATGGACGAGCCCTTTGGCGCGCTAGACGCATTGACCCGACGCAATCTGCAAGACGAGTTGCTGCGCATCTGGGCCGAGCTGAAGAAAACGATCATCTTCGTGACCCACAGCATCGAAGAAGCCATCTACCTAGCCGACCGCATCGTGGTTATGACCTACCGCCCCGGGACCGTCAAACGTGATCTGTTGGTAGACCTGCCGCGCCTGCGCGACCCATCGTCTGCGACCTTCAACGCGCTCAAACGCGAGCTGGGCCAACTGGTCATGGAAGAACAACAACGCCACCACAACGACGAGCTGAAAATGGCGGCGGTAGACTAGCGCCCATGTATGCCGCGCGACGCCTTGTCAGCCTGTCCAGCGCCCTGGCGCTTGCGGTGGCGCTGGTGTTGGCGTCATACTGGTTTGGCGCCCGCAACGCCTTCGACACCATCCACACGGCTGGCGAGCGGCAACTGCAAATCATCGCGTTGGATTTGGAAGCGGTCCTTGACCGCTTTGACACCTTACCGTATTCGGTGGCGCACCTGCCATTGGCCGCGCAGTTGCTCGCCACCCCAGACAACCCAGCCTTGCAGCAGGAGTTGAACACCACCTTGCAAGATTTGGCGCAGCAGGCCAAGGTGGCCGCTATCTACCTGATGGATAGCAAAGGCCACACGATAGCTGCCAGCAATTGGGACACGCCACAGAGCTTTCTGGGTCAAGACTTCGGATTTCGACCCTATTTCTACGATGCCATCCATGGCAACCCTGGGTATTTCTACGCCATTGGCAACACCACCAGCATCCCCGGCTATTTCATCTCGCAAGCGGTGTACCCCATTGGCGTCAAGCGCGGCTCGGTCGCCCCCATAGGGGTTGTCGCGGTCAAGATCACGCTGGACGCGTTTGAGCAGACCTGGCGCAGCAATGAAGATCCCATCGCCCTGGCTGACAGCCATGGTGTGGTCTTTCTCAGCAACCACAGTGCGTGGAATTACCATAGTCTGCGCACGCTGGAGCCGGCCGTGCAACGCGATATCGAGCAGACCTTGCAGTACATGGGCAAGGAGATAGAACCCATAGCCAGCTTGCCAAAATCGGAGCGCGTGGGATTTGGCAACTACGAAGCCCGCACCGTGGGCCGCCTGGGCTGGCAGTTGATGCTGTTCCCGGCGCAAGCAAAGGTCACCCGGGGCGGCATGCAGGCGGCTGGTGTGATGTTGTTGCTGCTGGCCGTGGCTGCGGCCGTGGGTGCCGTGCACTACCAACGCAGGCGCCGACTCGAAGAACGAAACGCAGCCCAGCAAGCACTGAAGCTCGCTGCAGATGGGCTGGAAAACAGGATTGCGCTGCGCACGCAAGAGTTGCTTTTGGCCAACGAACAACTAGCGACCAAGTACGACAAGCTACGGCAAACCGAAAACCTTTTGCGCTCTACCCGCAACGAGATGGTGCAGGCCGGCAAGCTGGCC
>JBDTAG010000183.1:0-3650 GCA_039924745.1 Rhodoferax sp. | reverse complement strand
TCATGTTCTGACCTTTTTGGTTAATGATGGCGTCAATCGCAACAGCGGTCTTACCGGTCTGACGGTCACCAATGATCAGTTCGCGCTGACCACGGCCCACTGGCACCATGGAGTCAATGGACTTCAGACCCGTTTGCATGGGCTGGTCCACCGATTTACGGGCGATAACGCCGGGCGCAACCTTTTCGATCACGTCGGTCATCTTGGCGTTGATAGGGCCTTTGCCGTCGATTGGCTGACCCAGCGCATTGACTACGCGGCCTTTGAGCTCAGGGCCGACTGGAACTTCCAGAATACGACCTGTGCACTTGACGATGTCGCCTTCGGAGATGTGCTCGTATTCACCCAAGATCACGGAACCGACCGAGTCACGCTCCAGATTCAAGGCCAAACCGTAGGTGGGCAAACCATCGCTACCGGCCGGGAATTCAAGCATTTCGCCCTGCATCACGTCGGACAAACCGTGGATGCGGCAAATGCCGTCCGTCACGGAAACCACTGTGCCCTGGTTGCGAATATCGCTAGTCGCAGCCAAGCCTTCAATGCGGCTCTTGATCAGTTCAGAAATTTCTGCTGGATTGAGTTGCATGACTCTTTCCTTCTTTCGTTAAATTAGGCCAACTACCAGGGCTTTCGCCTCAAGCAGTAAGAGCTATTTTCATTTGTTCCAAACGGGCTTTGACGGAAGTGTCTAGCACCTCGTCGCCGACCACCACACGGATGCCACCGATCAGCTCGGGTTGCAGCACAACAGATGCGTTGAGCTTGCGACCAAAACGTTTCTCCAGCATTGCGGCTACCTCAACCAACGCGTTTCCGTCAATCGGAAAAGCGCTGTAGACCACCGCATCGGATGAGCCACTTTGCGCATTTTTCAATGCGCGAAACTGGTGGGCGATTTCCGGCAAAGCACCCAGGCGTCCGTTTTCAATGACGGTGCGCAAGAAGTTCTTGGCTTGGTCTGGCAGAGCCGACTTGGCCACCGAGGCAATCAGGTCAAAAACCTGTTCCACAGTGACCTTGGGGCTATCGGCAAACTGTTGCAATTGCGCGTTTTGTGCAATCACACCCAGTTCGTCGATCCAGTTGGCTGCGGTCGTGAGGTCGGATGCCGACGCCTTGTAAAGCGCCTCTGCATACGGCCGGGCAATGGTGGCAAGTTCAGCCATGGTGACCTCTTACAGCTCAGTCTTCAAACGACCAAGCAAATCGGCATGAACACTAGCGTTGACTTCCTTGCGGAGAATCTGCTCAGCGCCCTTGACCGCCAATGCGGCAACCTGCTCGCGCAGCGCCTCACGTGCCTTGATCGTCTGTTGATCTGCTTCCGCCTTGGCAGCAGCAATGATCTTGTTGCCTTCTTCAGTGGCTTTGGCCTTGGCCTCTTCCACCAAAACCTGGCCCCGGCGCTCGGCATCGGCCAAGCGCGCTGCGGATTCGGTGCGTGACTTGGCCAACTCGTCTTCGACACGCTTATTGGCGTTGGTCAATTCGGATTTAGCTTTGTCGGCAGCCGCCAGGCCATCAGCAATCTTGCCTACGCGCTCGTCCAGAGCCGCCGCAATGGGAGGCCACACGATTTTCATCGTGAACCACACCAACAATGCGAAGACGATGGCTTGCGCTATTAGCGTTCCATTTATATTCACAGCAAGTCTCCTAGTGCGAGGTTATCGACCAGAGATTACTTGGTAGCAGCGGCAGCCAGAGCGCGAGCGATTTGGGCCAGGAACGGGTTAGCAGTTGCAAACCACAGGGCAATACCGGTACCGATAATGAAAGCCGCGTCGATCAGACCAGCCAACACGAACATCTTGGTTTGCAGTTCGCCCATCAGTTCTGGCTGGCGCGCAGCTGCTTCGAGGTACTTGCTACCCATGATACCGATACCGATACAAGCACCCAAAGCGCCCAGACCAATGATCAAACCAGCGGCCAGAGCAGCAAAACTAATAACTTCCATGATTCACTCCTAATTAACTAAAGAAAAAAACAAAAACAAACCGAAAATTAATGCGCGTCATGCGCTTGCCCGATGTAGACCAAGGTCAACATCATGAACACGAATGCCTGCAACAAGATGATGATGATGTGGAACACAGCCCATGCCCAACCGGCAACGATGTGCAACAACATCAACATGATCGACCCGGCTGGGTCTTCAGAGAAGGCCCAAGAGCCTCCCAGCAGCGCAATCAGCATGAACACCAGCTCGCCGGCGTACATATTTCCAAACAGTCGCATGCCATGCGATACAGTTTTGGCAGTGAATGAAATCAATTGTTCGGCGAGGTTGATCACGCCCAAGATAACCGCAAAAATCGGGTTCTTGCTGGTGCCGAATGGAGCCGAAACCAACTCATGCGCCCAGCCGCCGATGCCCTTGATCTTGGCGTTGTAAATCAGGCAAATGATGAGCACCGATACAGACAACCCCATGGTGACAGACAAATCAGCCGTAGGCACTACGCGCAAATAAGTGTGGTGAGCCGCCTCTGCGTCGTTACCCAGGATCAAATTCCACAGCGTAGGCAAGAGGTCAAGCGGCAGCAAGTCCATCGCGTTGAGCAAGAAAATCCACACAAACACGGTCAGCGCCAAAGGAGCGACCATTTTGCGGCTCTTTTCGTTGTGGACAATGGACTTGGCTTGGGCGTCGACCATCTCGAACAAGATTTCGACAGCGGCTTGGAAGCGGCCCGGGATGCCGGATGTGGCGCGGCGCGAGGCCCTCCACAAGAAGAAACAACCCAAAATACCCAGTGTGATCGAGAAAAACAGCGAGTCGATGTTGAAGACTGAAAAGTCAACAATATCGACCTGCGGCTTGTTTTGCCAATGGGTCAGGTGGTGAACAATATATTCACTGGCTGTGGGGGCTGCATGCGCTTCTGCGGACATATTCAAACTCTTTCAAACTCTCAAATCTGTTTAGGCTTGGGGCGCTTCAGTAGCGCGAACCAATACATCTTCAAAGTTACAACCAGGCCAGCCAACAAGGCCAACCAGCTTAAATTCTCAATCAGTCGTGGCGCCGCAGCAAGCATCGCAATGCTGACAGCCATCTTGACCGCTTCCCACAAAAAGAAACCAAAACTTGCCGTCGCTGCATGCAACGACGAAAACTTGCTCATCAGACCCCGGGCAAACAGCGCCGCCGGGATTATGACCGCTAGCGCACCGTATGCCGCTGACAAACCCACCGAAGCTTTGCCTGTAATACCCCAGGCAACCAAAGCCGCGACAAACCCTGCCACACACTGAATACCAACCACCCACCACGGCGACAACGCCGGGTCGCGCTCGCGAAGGGCTTGCGCTTCTTGCGCAGTCAGTCTCTTGAAATCCTCGATCTCGACATCATCTGCATCGAAGCCGTTTGAAAGCGCCATGGTTGACATCTCAGACATCTCAATTTACAGACAATTTACACACCAGTTACACATTGCAACGGCGGCAAAGCCTCTGATTATACGTAGAAACCCGCGACCCTCCAGAACTTTTCATCTGGACAGTGTGGATGTGTGCGTTCACGCACGGACCCAAGCTTGCAAAACCATGCGGCAGCGATAATTTATCCATGCACCAACTGCCTCCCTTGCCCTGCTATCTGAACGGTGAATTCACAATTTTGCCAGACGCCAAAATCA
>JBDTAG010000182.1:0-5441 GCA_039924745.1 Rhodoferax sp. | reverse complement strand
AGCGCAAAGCGCACGCGCAAGATCAGCGCCCGATCTTTAAGACCCAACGTCTGCTGCCCACCGGTGGTCACCGCACCGCCATGTTTGAACACCGAATCTCGGTAACCGAAGGCGCATTGGGCGGCATTTAGCGTGAAGACGTGGCCGGTTTGCAGGTCCATCGCATCCAGCGATTCAAAGCGGTCTTGCAACTCCACGCCGTAGGCGCCTACGTTTTGCACCGGCGATGCACCCACCGTGCCGGGGATCAGCGCCATGTTCTCCAGACCTGGGTAGCCATGGGCCAAGGTCCACGCTACCAAATCGTGCCAAGCCTCGCCGCCGCCCGCTTCCACAATAAAGGCCTTGGCGGTTTCACTCACCAAACGCATGCCCTTGACCTCAACCTTGAGCACCAGCGGCTTCACGTCGCCAGTCAATACGATGTTGCTGCCGCCACCCAACACGAACTTGGGACTATCGGCCCACTGTTCATCGTCCAATACGGCCTGCACATCCGCCTCACTGGTGACGCGGACCAAGGCGAGCGCCTTGGCCACGATGTGGAAGGTGTTAAAGGGCTGGAGTGGGACGTTTTTCTCGACTAACATGGCAGGATTGTCGCATTGGAGAAACACACAACATGCCTTCTTTTGATACCGTCTGCGAAGCAGAACTATCCAAGGTCAAAAACGGAGTGGACAACTCCGCCAAAGAAATCACCACGCGCTTTGACTTCAAGGGCACATCTGCCAGCATTGCGCTCAAAGATAAAGAAATTACGCTGATCGGCGACGCCGAGTTCCAGCTCGACCAGATCGAAGATGTGCTGCGCAACAAGCTCACCAAACAAGAGGTAGATGTGCGCTTCTTGGACAAGGGCGATGTGCAGAAGATGGGGGGCGACAAGGTCAAGGTTGTCATCAAAGTGCGCAATGGCATCGAGACCGAAGTCTCCAAAAAGATCCAGCGTCTGATCAAAGACAGCAAGATCAAAGTAACAGCCGCTATCCAGGGCGACGCAGTGCGCATCACCGGCGCCAAGCGCGACGATCTGCAAGCCGTCATGGCCCTGATTCGCAAGGACATCGCCGATTTACCGCTGAGCTTCAACAACTTCCGCGACTAATGAAAAAAAGCGCCCTGCTCGCTGCTGTTGCGCTGGCTTGGCTGGTGGGCCCAGCAGCGTGGGCCCAAACAGTGGGTCTGGCGGGCATGCTGGGCGGGCGGGCGCTGGTGATTGTGGATGGCGCTGCGCCCAAGACCGTGGCCGTGGGTGACACCTACAAGGGCGTGAAAATTGTCTCTACCCAAGGGGACCAAGCCGTGGTGGAGATCGCAGGCAAACAGCAAACACTGCGCGTAGGTGATGCCCCCGCCAGCGTGGGCGGGGGTGCAGGTACCGGCGCCAGCGGAAACCGCATCGTGCTGGCGGCCGGCAGTGGTGGCCATTTTTTCACGCTGGGCCAAATCAATGGCAAATCCACGCAAATGGTTGTCGATACCGGGGCGACCACAGTTGCGATGAGCGTGAACGAAGCAACGCGTCTGGGTGTGGACTTCAAGTCAGGGCAACCCATACAAATGAGCACTGCCAATGGCATCACACAGGGCTGGCTCATTAAGCTCAGTGCGGTGCGCGTAGGCGACGTTGTGGTGCATAACGTGGATGCCGCGGTAACCAGCGGGTCCATGAACGTGGTGTTGCTGGGCAACAGCTTTTTGACCCATTTTCAGATGACGCGCGCCAATGACCAAATGGTGCTGGAAAAACGCTACTAGGATCGTACCGTGAGCATCCAGAGCGAAAACGAATACGAAGACCTGCTGGCCATGTGGTCAGACCTGGAATCGGGCTTGGGCGTAATTTTGGGCAGTCCGTCCAACACGCGGGAGTTTGGCCACCGGGTGTTGCAGTACGACCGTTGGATGCAGGGTCTGCTGCAACGCGACCCCGATGTGGGCTTGTATTTGCTGTTCCAACTAGCGGGTAATTCACCCGTGGGCTACAGCGCATCCCACGCACTGGTGTGCGCCGTGCTGACGCATTTGATTGCGATTGAACTCAACATTGCCAAGCCCGAACGCGACAGCTTGGTACACGCCGCACTGACCATGAATATTGCGATGACAGGCATGCAAGATGCGTTGGCCACGCAGGTCGAAAAGCCTACACCTGAGCAACAAGACGCCATACGCGCCCATGCCGTCAAGAGTGCGCTGATGTTGGGGAATTTGGGCGTTTCTGATGGCCAATGGCTAGACATTGTGTCGGGCCACCATGACGATGCCATCGACAAGGCAGACCTGCGCACGGCCCCTCCCCTGACGCGGCTGACCCGTATTCTTAAGGTAGTGGACCGCTATGCGGCGATGATCAGCCCGCGCATGTCGCGTGCGGGCCGCAGCGCAACAGAATCGGCTCGGTCCATCATTGCCAACGCCTCTGCCAAAACAGATGAAATAGGGCACGCGCTGGTTCGCGCGGTGGGCCTTTGCCCGCCCGGCACCTATGTGCGCTTGGACAGCGACGAGACTGCGCTGGTCTTGCGACGCAGTAGCCAGCACAACCATCCATACGTGGCCATCCTGACCAATCCATCGGGTGAATGGATACCCAGCCCCCGGTTGCACCGCACCGAAGACAACCACAAGCCAAAAATCAAAACCGCGCTACCGGCGTCCGCCGTGCGGGCCCGTATCAACCATTTTCAAATGTTGCGATTGGGTGCGTTCGCAGCCCAGAACCCTTAGTTTTTCTTCTTCTTACTGCCTAGCTTTGACTCGGTACCCTTGACCAAACGGGAGATATTTTCAGCGTGACGCCAGACGAGGAGCAACGACATCACTGCTGTAGACAACACAATGCTTTTGTCCATGGCCCAGGCCAAACCATCACCAAACACGTAATACACCGGCGCAAACACCGCCGCAACGATGGAAGCGAGTGACGAATACCGAAAGGCATAGGCAATTACTAACCAAGTCACGCCGGTCGCCAACCCCAAAATCCAACTGGTGGCCAACAACACACCCAGCGCGGTAGCCACTCCCTTGCCACCCACAAAGCGAAAAAACACAGGGAACAAATGGCCCAAAAACGCCGCCAAACCGACCATTGCAACGGTTCCGTCGTCCATGCCATAGGCGCCACCAAACCACTTGACCAACATCACCGGCAACCAGCCCTTAAAGGCGTCCAGCAACAAAGTAACGATGGCTGCCGCTTTGCTTCCTGAGCGCAACACATTGGTCGCACCGGGATTTTTGCTGCCATAGGTGCGCGGGTCATTCAGGCCCATGCTGCGGCTCACGATGACGGCAAACGACAAAGAGCCCACCAAGTAGGCGGCAACAGCGGCGAGCAAGGGATAAAAAGCGCGAAGGGAATCCAAAACCAGTTCTCCTGAGTTCATCAATCAGCCAGTGCGCACTGTACCTGCTTTGCAGCCAGCAACTCCACGCAAACGCTAGGCGAAATCCCTACCAAGTAGCCTTTGCGTCCGCCGTTGATCAGGATTTTTGGTAACCCAAGAATGCTCTCTTCGATATACACCGGCATGTCGCGGCGCGTACCAAAGGGTGATGTGCCCCCGACCAAATAGCCGCTGTGGCGATTCGCAACCTCGGGCGCACAGGGCTCGACCGACTTGGCGCCAATCTGCCGCGCCAGATTTTTGGTCGAAACCTTTCGGTTGCCGTGCATCAGTACCAGCAAGGGCTTGGCGTCTTGGTCCTGCATCACCAAGGTTTTTACAACCGCAAACGGATCGAACCCCAAAACCTGTGCACTGTGTTGGGCACCGCCATGCTCCAGGTATTCGTATGGATGTTCGGTATAGGCGACCTTGTGCGCCTTGAGCATTTGGGTGGCGGGGGTTTCAGAAACATGATCTTTTTTAGCCATCACTCTATTTTCCTTGTAATAAATGCTCTTTTTAGCCGACCAACGCAGATGCCAGACGCGGCCTCTCCACCCATCCACTTCAATTAACCACCCATGAATACTTTGATCCGTTGCTTTTTCGTCGTGGCAGTGTGTTGCACTGGACTTGCCACCGCACAAACAGCACCCGCAACAGCCACCACAACCATGCTGGACCTGCGTGCCACCGACACCAAAGGTGCGCCATTCAACCAAGACCTCATCCGCGGCAAAGTAGCCATCGTGTTCTTTTGGTCGACATCCTGCGCCGTATGCCGCGACAGCCTGCCAGAATTGCGCGTGAACCTCAACGGATGGCGCGAGAAACCCTTTGCGCTCGTAACGGTCAACGTAGACAAAAGCGCCAACGATTGGCTGTCCTACGAGCGCATCCAGACACAAACCCAAATGCCATCCAAAAGCCTGATCGCCGTGCGCCAAGACGAAGGCAAAGCTGCGCCCATGAAGCTGCCCCTGACCTTATTGGTCGATGCCAAAGGCAAGGTTGTTGCCCGCTATGAGGGTCGCTTGGCGCCTGAAGCTTGGGATGGGGTTGCGGATTTGATGCCATAACATAAAGCAGGAAAATAGTCAGGACAGGCTCCAAATCGGCTAACCTCGCCGGTTCATACCGGGAGCAATTGTGGGCCATAACAATCTTTATAAAATCTGCGCGGCCTTACTGGCGACTGCAGCATTGCAAGCACATGCATTCCAGATCGTCAGCGTTTCGCCCCAAGGGGAAATCGCCCGCGTGCGCCAAGTGGTGGTCAAATTCGACGACAGTGCCGTCAACTTTGGCGACCCCAAAGCCGAGGCGCCACTGAGCCTCAGTTGCAGTGATGCCCAGGTCACCAAGGGCTCGGGGCGCTGGGTAACCGACCGCAGTTGGGCCTACGAGTTTGAGAACGATTTGCCTCCCGGCGTGACCTGCAATATGACCGTGCGCGCGGGTCTGAAGTCTGCAAAGGGCGCTGAACTTGCGAGTACGACCAACTACAAATTCAACACCGGCGGGCCTTTTGTGCAAAGCACCCAGCCCTATGCCGGTAACCGCATTGACGAAGAGCAGTACTTTACGCTGCGCCTGAACGGCCCCGCCACCTTGGCCAGTGTGCAGGCGAATGTTTGGTGCTCGGTAGAAGGCCTGGGCGAGCGCGTAGCCATCCGCCTGATCGACGGCAAAGACCGCGCGGCGCTGATCAAATCTCTGGGATTGGAAGCGGCAGCCGCCAAAGAGCCTTTGAGCGTGGTAACACTGGCTTGCAACCGCACGCTAACACCCGATGCCAAGGTGCAACTGGTCTACGGCAAAGGCGTCAGCACACCGGCCAGCGGCAGCAATGCCAATGGCGTGGCCAATTCGGTGGAGAAGCGTTTTACCTTCCAGGTGCGCGAACCCTTTGCGGCGACGTTCAATTGCGAACGCGAAAACGCGCAGAGCGCCTGCCTGCCGATTCGCCCGATGCAACTGAGCTTTAACGCACCAGTGTCGGCCAAACTACTGGAAGGCATTCGCCTGAAAGGCGACAAGCAA
>JBDTAG010000181.1:0-3565 GCA_039924745.1 Rhodoferax sp. | reverse complement strand
GCCGTTGTTGATGATGCGCCCGCCTTGGGGCGTTTGGTGCTTCATGATGCGGATGGCGCCTTGCGCGCACAAAAAAGAGCCGGTCAGATTCGCGTCCACCACGGTTTGCCATTGCGCATACGTGATGTCTTCGATGTTGACCATGAAGGACCCAACGCCTGCGTTGTTAAACAGCAAGTCCAGCCGACCAAACTTGGCTTTGATCATGGCAAACAGCTGGTCCACCGAATCGGGCTGGCCCACGTCTGCGCAAAACGGGTATGCGTGCGCGGTGCCGCTGGCTTGGGCCACTTCGTTAAGGGGCTCGGCCCGCCGTCCGGCCAAGACGACGCGGTAGCCCGCTTGCAGCAGCGCCAGGGCCACCGCCCGCCCGATGCCGGTGCCGGCACCGGTAACCAATGCCACAGGAGAGATGGAGTTCATGGAAGTCTTTCAAAAAACAATCCATGCGTTTGTAACAGAGCGGCGTAGGTGACTGGCGGGCGCGTTGTGGCGGGTCAGCGGTTGACATCCACCACGATGCGGCCTTTGACTTCGCCGTTCATCAACTTTCCGGCAAAGGGTACGACCTCGCTGAGGCCAATCTCGCGGCTGATTGCGCCCAGCTTTGCGATGTCGAGGTCGGCCCCCAAACGTCGCCAAGCCTCCAGTCGGTCGGGTGTGGGGCACATGACGCTGTCGATGCCCACCAGGGTGACGCCGCGCAAGATAAACGGTGCGACCGACGCCGGAAAATCCATGCCACCGGCCAGACCACAGGCGGTCACCACACCACGGTATTTGGTGGTGGCGCAGATGTTGGCCAAGGTATGGCTACCCACCACATCGACCGCACCCGCCCAACGCTCTTTGCCCATAGGTTTGCCTGGCGATGCAAACTGCGCGCGCTCCAGCACGTCGGTTGCGCCGAGGCCCTTCAGGTAATTTGTCTCCTCGGGCCTGCCGCTGACTGCAATGACGGTGTAACCCAGTTTGGCAAGGATGGCCGTGGCCACACTGCCCACGCCACCCGCAGCACCGGTCACCACAATTTCACCATCCGACGGTTCGACGCCATGGCGCTCCAGTGCCAGCACGCACAGCATGGCGGTGTAACCCGCCGTGCCGATGGCCATGGCTTGCTGCGGCGTAAAGCCCGCTGGCAGGGGCACCAGCCATTTGCCATTGAGCCTGGCCTTTTGTGCCAAGCCACCCCAGTGGCCTTCGCCCACGCCCCAGCCATTCAGCAACACCGCGTCACCGCGCTTGTAGTCGGGGTGCGTGGAGTCTTCCACGATGCCAGCCAAGTCAATGCCTGGCACCATGGGGAATTTGCGCACCACGGGGCCCTTGCCGGTGATGGCCAGGCCGTCCTTGTAGTTGAGCGTGGAGTGGCTCACGCGCACGGTTACATCGCCTTCGGGCAATTGCGCTTCGTCAATGTCTTGTACGCCGGCGCGGTAACCGGCTTCGTCTTTCTCAATCAAAATTCCTTTGAACACTGTGCGCTCCTTGTTGGTGTAGACCGATCGTCTAGTTGGGGTTGAAAAAATCAGCCGGGGGTTAAGCCAGCAAAAAATCCGCGTTCGAATATCTCCAGTGGCGTCGCGCTTTGCGCCAGCTTGGCTCTGAGCACCGCACCCTCCCAGCCGATCCAGAAGTAGGCGGCGGCGTTTTCGCAATCGACCTGTTGGGATACCTCTGCGCAGGCTTGTGCGGCACGCAGGCAGACGGCGAACCGCGACTCCCAATCGGCAAAGACCGTTTGCAACTGGCCGCGAAAACTTTCCGGCAGCGTGCCCATTTCCTGGCCCAGGTTTCCGATCAGGCAACCACGCTTGAACGCATAGCGGGCCATGCCCGCCTGTGCGTCCGCAACGAAGGCGTGCAAGCGGGCCAAGGGCGTGAGGTTTTCGTTCAGAAGATGCCGGTCCATCTTGCGTGCAAAGAAGTCGGCGTACTGGGTAATCAGCGCCGAGCCAAAGGCCTCTTTGCTATCAAAGTAGTGGTAGAACGACCCCTTGGGAACACCCACGCGGCGCAACACTTCATCAATGCCCGTAGCCGAAAACCCTTTTTCGGTCAGCACCTCCAGCCCGGCGCGCAGCAGCAAATCACGTGTTTCTACCGAGTCCTCACGGGACTTGGGGGGCCGTCCGCGCCTGCGCAGATTGGGGGCTTGGGTTTCCATCGGCTCAATATTAGACCGATCGTCTAGTTAAATCAAGACCTTCTTCCCGCATACTGCCAAAATCACGTTCAAACGAAAGCGTCAGGCCAAGGGTTATAAGCAAAATCGGCCTCTAGCCCTCGTGCAATATACCTAAGTAGCTTCTCTTTTGATAGCAAATGGTCACGCCTGAGCGGCCTCATGGAGCAGCCAATCCCGGAAGGCCACCAACCTGGGCAAACTGGCGCACTCGGGCCGGTAGACGACGTAATAGGCCAGCGCCGACGCGAACGCGATTTCTGGAAACAGCCGCACCAAGCGCCCACTGGCCACATCGTCACGCGCCATGGCGCTGCGGGCCAGCGCAATGCCCCGGCCCTCAATAGCCGCCTGCAAGACGGCTGCGGAGTTGTTGATCTGCATGCCCCGTGTGGTGGCGACATCCGCGACGCCCGCCTTCTGCAACCAGGTGTCCCATGTGGGAAAGCCCGTGTGGCTGTCCATCGACAAGTCGTGGATCAGCGTCTCGTGCGCCAAGGCGTTGGGCTGCTGCAAACGCCCCGGCTCACGCAACAACTGGGGCGAGCACACGGGATAGATTTCCTCGTCCATCAGTTTGTCGGCCTTCAGCCCCGGCCAGGTGCCCATGCCGTAGCGCACGCCGATGTCAACGCGCTGGGCGACAAAATCTACCGGCTTGAGGTTGGTATCCAAACGCACGTCGGTGTCGGGCCACGTGGTCTGAAAAGTCTCGATGCGTGGCAGCAACCACTTGGCGGCAAAGGCTGGGCTGACGGCCACGGTGAGCACGCCGCTAGTCGACCCTTCGCGCAGCCGTTCCAGGCCCAGCGCCAGCCGGTCGAAGCCCGCCCGGATATCGGGCAGGGCGCGTTCGGCGGTCTCGGTGGGGATGAGGCGCACCCGCCCGCTCGTGCCCCGCAGGAACAGCGGCGTGCCCAACCAATCTTCCAGCGTGCGCACGAGCTGGCCGACCGCTGCGGGCGTGACGTTCAACTCGGTCGCCGCCGCAGAAAAGCTCTGCTGGCGGGCGGTGGCCTCGAAGGCCCGCAAGGCATTCAGGTAAACGGGTGATTTCATTTCGATAAAGATTTTCTTTTAGTACCTGACACTTTATCTCGTTTGTCAGCACACAGAAATACGAGAAAAATTCGCCCCACACCTTCGCTCTCCTATGTATGCAAACGCCCATGCTTATCAACGCCGACTTCTCGCGCCGCGCCATCGTTGCGGCCCATCAGCACCAATGGCTTGCCTCACCCCAAAGCGGCGTCGAGCGCGTGATGCTGGACCGTGTGGGCGCAGAGAAGGCCCGTGCGACCAGCATCGTGCGGTATGCGCCCAACTCCCACTTTCCGGGCCACCAACATCCCGGTGGCGAGGAGATACTGGTGCTGT
>JBDTAG010000180.1:0-3743 GCA_039924745.1 Rhodoferax sp. | reverse complement strand
CAACAACACGGCCGACCGCGTGCTGGTCAATGCCAACACCACGGAAGTCTATGGCGCTTTGACCTATGGCATCGTGACGGCAAAGTACAGCCAAGCTACCAGCAATTTTATTGCCAATCCAGACAGTAAGGGAGCCTCTTACTTTGAGCTGGCCGCTGCATTCGACCTTGGTGGTGGCTTCACACTCACGCCGCATGTGGGCCGCCAGACAATTCCCAATCAAATCGACAGCGCGGGTGACTACACCGATTATTCAATCACGTTGGGCAAGGACTTCGGTAATGGCGTGAGCGCCTCGGTCGCCGCCATGACCACCGATGCCAAGGACTCGTTCTACAAAGTTGGCAGCTTCGACAACATCGGCAAGAACGCCGTCACCGTCGGCCTGAAATACACCTTCTGATCCAGTTCACCCATCAAGGAAATACTATGAAACTCGTAACGGCGATCATCAAACCGTTCAAGCTAGATGAGGTGCGCGAAGCCTTGTCTGGCATGGGCGTGCAGGGCATAACAGTCACCGAAGTCAAGGGCTTTGGCCGCCAAAAAGGCCACACCGAGCTGTACCGCGGTGCGGAATACGTGGTCGACTTCTTGCCCAAGGTCAAGATCGAAGCCGCCATTGACGACGCGCTGGTTGAACGTGTCATCGAGGCCATCGAAGGCGCGGCCCGCACCGGCAAGATCGGTGACGGCAAGATTTTTGTGTACGACCTGGAACAGGTTGTCCGCATTCGCACCGGCGAAACCGGCAAAGAAGCCCTGTGACTGGAAACACACCATGAAAAAACTACTCGTATCCCTCGCACTGGGCTGGGGTCTTTTGACAGCCGGTTCTGCTGCAATGGCACAAACAGAAGCCGCCGCGCCCGCACCCACCGTCAGCGCTCCGGCAGCCGAAGCCAAGCCAACTGAAGCACCTGCCATGGCAGCCTCGGCCGCTCCTGCGCCAGCAGCTGCAGCCTCGGCCGCCGCAGCACCCGCACCCGTTCCTAACAAGGGCGACACCGCCTGGATGATGGTCTCCACCATGCTGGTCATCTTGATGACGGTGCCAGGCCTGGCCTTGTTCTACGGCGGCCTGGTCCGCAGCAAGAACATGCTGTCGGTGCTGATGCAGGTCATGGTCACGTTCTCAATGATCGTGGTGCTGTGGTTCATCTACGGCTACAGCTTGGCATTTACCGAAGGCAACATGTTCATCGGTGGGTTTGATCGGCTGTTCATGAAGGGCATTTGGGACAACGTCGGTGGAACCTTTGCCAATGCTGCAACCTTCAGCAAAGGCGTCTACATTCCTGAGATCGTGTTCGCTGCTTTCCAGGCTACGTTCGCTGGTATCACCTGCACGCTGATCGTCGGCTCCTTTGCCGAACGTATCAAGTTCTCCGCAGTACTGGCCTTTATGGCGATATGGTTCACGTTCAGCTATGCACCGATGGCGCACATGGTCTGGTTCTGGATGGGCCCTGACGCCTATGCCACGAAAGACGTTGCAGCTGCAATGAACGACAAGGCCGGCATGCTGTGGCAATGGGGTGCGCTGGACTTCGCTGGCGGTACCGTGGTGCACATCAATGCTGCGGTTGCTGGCTTGGTTGGTGCCTTCTTCATCGGTAAGCGCGTCGGTTATGGCAAGGAAGCCATGGCACCCCACAGCCTGACATTGACCATGGTCGGTGCCGCGTTGCTGTGGGTGGGTTGGTTCGGTTTCAATGCTGGCTCTGCACTGGAAGCCAATGGCTTCGCCGCGCTGGCCTTCATCAACACCTTGGGTGCAACGGCGGCGGCCGTGTTGACCTGGTGTATCGGTGAAGCCATGCACAAAGGCAAAGCGTCCATGCTGGGTGCTGCATCTGGCGCGGTAGCGGGTCTGGTAGCCATTACGCCAGCAGCCGGTAACGTCGGCATCGGTGGCGGCCTGGTCATTGGTCTGCTCGCTGGTTTTGCCGGACTGTGGGGCGTGACGGGTCTGAAGAAGTTGCTGGGTGCGGACGACACGCTGGACGTGTTCGGCGTACACGGTGTTTGCGGCATCTTGGGTGCCTTGCTGACTGGCGTGTTTGCATCGCCTGCACTGGGTGGCCCCAGCTCGATGGGCGATTGGGTGACGGCGACTATGGTCACACCGGCTGACTACTCCATCGTCGCGCAAGTTTGGATACAGGCTAAGGCCGTGGGCGTCACCGTGTTGTGGTCCGGTATCGTGTCCGTCATTGCCTACTTCATCGTCGACAAAACCATCGGTCTGCGCGTCAGCGAAGAAGACGAGCGCGAAGGCTTGGACATCACATCACACGGCGAAACTGCCTATAGCCGCTAAGCTATAGCCCCCACGCTTGCCACTGCGTGTGCTGCGCTGCCCCCCAAAGGGGCCGCGTTTCACCTTGGGGCGGCCCGGCGGTGAAACATCCCGCCTTCGATTCAGCGCAAGCTGCGTCGGCAAGCAACAAGGCCCTTGGTAACCGACTGGTTCCCAAGGGCCTTTTTTTTGGCTGGCAAGAGAGCACAATTTGGAGCATGAACAATCCTATAAGTTTGCGCTGCGCTGAGTTGCGGTGCGACATCAAACCCGAACTTGGTGGCTGCATTGCGGGACTATGGCTGGGCGGTATTCCCGTACTGCGATCGACCCCATTACAAGACCTGCACTCGGTACGCCAAGCTGCCAGCTACCCATTGATTCCGTTCTCCAATCGCGTCGGCCAAGCCACCCTGCAATGGAATGGCACCGACCACCCCTTGGTCAAAAACTGGGCGCCCGACCCACACGCCATCCACGGTGTGGGCTGGGAGCGGCCTTGGGACCTGCTGGAGGCCAGCGATACCTTCGCGCTGCTGTCTTACGAACACAAGGTCGACGACGCGTGGCCCTTTGACTTCGACAGCTCTCAAGCCTTCAAGCTCGAAGACCATGCACTGGAGCTCAGCCTGAGCATCACCAACCAATCCTCCAACGCCGTGCCCGTGGGGCTGGGCTGGCACCCTTATTTCATTAAACGTGCCGATACCCACGTACAGTTTGAGGCCACCGGGCGATGGGAAATGGGAGACGACAAACTCCCTACGCACCGAGCCCCCAGTGCAGGTCTAGACGTCGCTTGCGCCACGCTGGATGTAGACCACTGCTTTGACGGCTGGTCGGGCGTAGTGCGGTTGCGCGACAGCGTCTTGCAGACCCGCGTAGTCTCTAGCCTGAGCCGCCTGGTGGTGTACAGCACTCCACAAAGCGACAGCATTGCGATAGAACCGGTCACCCACGTCAACGATGCGGTCAACCGTATGGCCCAAACCGGCGCCAGTGCCGACGACTTGGGCATCTGCATTTTGCAACCCGGTCAAACCTTGTCCCGCGCCATGCGCATAGAAGTGGAGCGCACATGATGCAGCAATGGAATACCGTCAGCCCCCAGATCTTTAAGCTGGGCGAATCCCCCTTTTGGCACCCGCAAGAGCAGACCTTGTATTGGGTCGATATCGCCGCCAAAAAAGTGTGCCGCGCCAACGTCTACATGGGCACGGTCGACACGTGGGACATGCCCAGCGAACCCGGTTGCATTGCACCCGCCACCAGCGGTGGTTTGGTCATTGCCATGCGCAGCGGCGTGTTTCGCGCGCGCGCATGGCAGGGCACGCTGGAGCTGATCGCCACCCTGCCTTACGACACCGCAGGCGTGCGCGCCAACGACGGCAAGTGCGACGCGCTGGGTCGCTTCTGGGTGAGCACCGTGGACGAGCTTAAA
>JBDTAG010000179.1:0-3178 GCA_039924745.1 Rhodoferax sp. | reverse complement strand
TGTGGCGCGTAAGTTTGTACGAAGAAAAATCCATGCACCATTTTAAGTTGTAGCGATGCGACTCGTAGCAAAGGCCTTCTGTTGTGCGACAAAGCCTTTGAAGGCTTGTAACAAAGGTTGATACTTTTCAATAGCCCCTTCGAGCTGCGTCAAAGCTGCGCAAGTGGCTTCCAGTGTGGCCAGTTGCCCGGGCTTGTGGGCCTTTCGGATCACGTAGTGGGACGTGGGGGCATTGTCCAGCGACAGCCGTGGGAGCTCTTGCAGCCAAGGGTTTGCATGCAACATTTTTCGACTCTTGCGCCAAGTAGCGTCCAGCACAATCAGCCGCAATTGCTTCAAATCCCGAAGTCGTACCGGGTCTGCAAGGGGCGCCGGATTGTGTTGCGTTTGCGGGTACAGCAGCACGGTGTATTTGTCCGCGTGTGCGACGGGGGGCAGAGTGGATGCATCAAACGCTTCACCCATCAACATCGTGCTGTTGGGCAGACTCAGGTGTAGTAGCCGTGCCGTGTTCTTCGCATGATCCACTTCCAGCGGGTGTTGCAGGATCAGTACTTCGACAGCAGTTGAAATGGGTTCAATCCACCGGCAGACATAGCCGCTTTGTGGCCGGCGGCACAGCGTGCAAATGGGGCGCCGGGTCGTTAAGACGGGAGCAGACATTCGTTGTCTGAAGATACCGCATGGTGTGCGGCATTCGCCTTATTGCCTTTTTTCATCTTCGAATTTGTCTCTCTTATCCTCTGGCTTGCCCGCATGTTCGTGCTTGTTTTCTGGGCGCGCCTGCAATGGTGCGCGCTGTGGCTCAGCCTGTGGCGCGGTGTGCCTTGCTGCCTCTGCTTTGGCGCGTTCTGCTTGTGCCCGCGCAGCATCTTGCTGCATTGCTTCGCGCTTGGTTGACTCTTGGCGAACAGCATTGGCCCTGGCGGCTTCGTCCCGTGCAACCCTGGAGCGGTCTGCATCCGCCTTTGCGACTGCAGCACGGGAGAGCTCTGCCTTTGCCGCCTCCGATTTGGAAGCTTCTATTCTTGTCTCTTCGTCTCTGGCCACCCTTGATCGATCGGACTGCGCTTTTGCAGACGCGTTTCTAGCTGCTTCTTCTTTCATTTTTTCAGCTTGCATGGCTGCTGCTTTGGCTGCCTCTGCTTGGCTGGCCGCCGGGTTCATTTTTTGATCAAACGCTTTCGGTGCCTCAGGGGCTGGCCTGGGTGGTGCATACATATTCCCTCTTGAAAAGTCTGGCTTGCGCTCATCCTCAGGTTTGCGATGTTGCTGCGCAGCAGGTGGTGGCACCGCGGCAGCCACAGGAACCTTTGTGGTGTTGACGACCTTGACCACGGTGACAGGCGCTGGCTCACTACGTGTTGCAGGACGGGCGCCATGTAAAGGTTGTTGTGCGAAAAACGTGGGTTCAGGTGTTGGCGGTGCGGTGCGGGCAATAACACGGTGTTCTTCATGCGCAGGCGGCATAGCATGGGCAATGGAGCCTCCACCGCGCACACTTTGTACGACTGGCGCTATTGCCGCGATGTTCGTAACTTGTGCATTGATGGCAGCCCCCTGTGGCAAGGGCATGGCTGACTTCGTGACGGACAAAGATTGTGCAAACGCATGCATTGGTACGGCAACCACTGCACCAGCTACGCTGCGGTTAATGTAGGTGACGTGGGTCACATTCGTAACATTGGTGATGTTCGTGTTGTAAAAATTATTGATTGTGGTCGGTGCGATCACCGCATTGCTGCGATTGATGTGGTCGAAATAATTTTGGCTCACGCGGTAAGAAGGCTGATAGATCTCGCGGGGGGCCAGTGGAAACCAGCCAACTGCACCACCTTGGAAGCTCGACCCGCCCACGAAGACGACCAAGGCTGGAGCGAACACCGCACGCTCCCGAATGGGGCCCGGTACCCAGGCCCACGCGCCGCGAATATGGGCCCAACGGCCATAGTGCGAGACGGCATAGCCCCACGGAGCGGCGTCCACCCAAGTCCAGCCCCAAGGGTTGACCCATGCCCAGTGACCGTCGTGATAGGGTGCCCATCCTGTAGCTACGCTATTGGGTGACCACACGTTGCCGTAGGTCGGATCCACACGCCAGGTTCCGTTGGCATCGAGGTCTTCGTAACCGACGAGTTCGGACGACACGTACCGTACGGAGGCAGATGCATCCGCGCGGCGATCGCGCAGGCTGGCCCAGCGGTCCAGATCGTCATCTAACCGTGTCGGGACATATTCGTAATCAGTAAGCCCAACGCCGTAGAAGCGGTAGCCTTGACCGGGTTGTACAGAGTAGGCATTGGAGTCGCCATACACCTCGGCTTCACCCCCGTTTTGAACGGTCACTTCGGTCGCATCGCCGTTGGGGCTGACATCTAGGCGATAGTCACCCGGTTTGTGTAAAGTGAGTGCGAGATTGGGGGTGTCTATTTCCAGAATTTGGTTGGGATCAACATGACGTACATGCAGCTTGATAGTGCCTTGCGTCAACTGCACTTGCGTGATGTTGTCATCTACATTGAGCAAGGTTGCATCGGTGAACTCACCTAATCGAATAGCTGCGCCCCCGATTTGTAGTTCGACCCGCGACCCGGCATCCGCCCACAATCGATCACCGGTTGTAAGCGTTCGATTTACCGTGGGCTGCACCCAATCGGCAAAGCCTACTGGGGAAAAGCTAACCTGGCCTTCGATGGAACCCAAGCGAACGGCACGTTGCGGGGGGTCTGCAAGTGCCCAGCCACTGGTGAGCATGATCCCCAACCCAAAAGCAAATGCGGGAAGGTGGACGCGAAGTTTTTGAGTGAACATAGTGGCTGCCTAGGTAGAAGCAAATTCGAAAAATGGTAGTTCGCGCATCGTTGAAGCTCTGTTCGACAGCGTACCCAAAGGGAATCTGCGGGAATGTTCATTTAACGAATGGGCCAGAGTGGCGTTGACAAGCTGACTGGATTTGCAAAAGACCGCCACCTAACACGCCATTGGGTCACTATTTCAAGACTGCCACTTTGCGGCAGTTTGGCGGCCACTCTTTGAAAACTTGTATAAAGTGCCACTGACATACCCTCGGAGACTTTCCATGCACCCAGAAACCATGAAACACAAAGCCAGCCTGTGGGAGGGCGCGTTCGGCACCTCTCGCCACATCACCGACGTGCATTGGGAGGGCGACATCACG
>JBDTAG010000178.1:0-3186 GCA_039924745.1 Rhodoferax sp. | reverse complement strand
CGTGCTGCAAAGCTGGGCCGATGCCGAGTGGTTCACCAGCCGTCCCGAAGTGCCGCAAAGCATCACGCTGACCGTGTTCAAGGTCGCCGGTGAAATCAACACCGACGATTTGTCACCCGCGCCCGATGCCTTTAGCCGCCCCGACATCCCGATGCACGCGCTGGCCATGCACAAGAATGCACGCCCCGGCGTAGTGCCCGAAGAAGACGGCAAACGTGGCCCAGTCAAGTTCATCGAAAGCCTCAAGGCCAAGGGCAACCTGGTCGCCTATGTGGGCGACGTGGTGGGCACGGGCTCAAGCCGCAAGTCGGCTACCAACTCGGTGCTGTGGTTCACCGGTGAAGACATTCCGTTTGTGCCCAACAAGCGCTTTGGCGGCGTCTGCCTGGGTAGCAAGATTGCCCCGATTTTCTACAACACCATGGAAGACTCGGGCGCGTTGCCGATCGAGCTGGACGTGGCCCAGATGAACATGGGCGATGTGGTTGAGCTGCGCCCCTACGATGGCAAGGCATTGAAGGACGGCAAAGTGATTGCCGAGTTCAAGGTCAAGAGCGATGTGCTGTTTGACGAAGTGCGCGCTGGTGGCCGCATTCCGCTGATCATTGGCCGTGGCCTGACCGCCAAGGCCCGTGAAGCGCTGGGTCTTCCCGTCAGCACCCTGTTCCGTTTGCCGCACAACCCAGCCGACACCAAGAAGGGCTTCACCTTGGCTCAAAAAATGGTGGGCCGCGCCTGTGGCCTGCCGGTCATCAATGGCAACCAGCAAGGTGTGCGCCCTGACACCTATTGCGAACCCAAAATGACCAGCGTGGGCTCACAAGACACCACCGGCCCCATGACCCGCGACGAGCTGAAAGACCTAGCTTGCCTGGGCTTCAGCGCGGACTTGGTGATGCAATCCTTTTGTCACACAGCGGCTTACCCCAAGCCTGTGGACGTGAAGATGCACCACGAGCTGCCCGACTTCATCAGCACCCGTGGTGGCGTGCCATTGCGTCCCGGCGACGGCATCATCCACAGCTGGCTTAACCGCATGTTGTTGCCCGACACCGTAGGTACGGGCGGCGATAGCCACACCCGTTTCCCCATCGGTATCAGCTTCCCCGCTGGCTCCGGTCTGGTTGCGTTTGGTGCAGCCACAGGCGTCATGCCGTTGGACATGCCTGAGTCCGTGCTTGTCCGTTTCAAGGGCACGATGCAGCCCGGCGTCACCTTGCGTGACCTGGTCAATGCGATCCCGTTGTACGCCATTAAGGCGGGTCTGTTGACCGTAGCCAAGCAGGGCAAGAAGAACATCTTCTCGGGCCGTATTTTGGAAATTGAAGGTCTGCCAAACCTGAAGGTGGAGCAGGCGTTTGAGTTGAGCGACGCTTCTGCCGAGCGCAGCGCCGGTGGTTGCACCGTGCACCTGAACAAAGAGCCAATCATTGAGTACATCACCAGCAACATCACGATGTTGAAGTGGATGATCGCCACTGGTTATTCCGATGTGCGCACCATCAACCGCCGTATCAAGGCGATGGAAGCATGGTTGGCTGATCCGAAGTTGCTCAAGGCCGATGCGGACGCAGAATATGCAGCCGTCATCGAGATCGATCTGGCTGACATCCATGAGCCCATCGTCGCGTGCCCGAACGACCCGGACGACGTGAAGACGTTGTCGGATGTGGCTGGCGCAGCTATTGATGAGGTGTTTATTGGTTCGTGCATGACCAACATTGGCCACTTCCGCGCGGCATCCAAACTGTTGGAAAACAAGCGTGATATCCCGGTCAAATTGTGGGTCGCTCCGCCTACCAAGATGGATGCCAAGCAATTGACCGAAGAAGGCCACTACGGTGTGCTGGGTTCTGCTGGTGCGCGCATGGAGATGCCGGGCTGTAGCTTGTGCATGGGTAACCAGGCGCAGGTGAAGGAGGGCGCGACTGTGTTCTCTACGTCTACCCGCAACTTCCCGAATCGCTTGGGCAAGAACAGCAATGTCTACTTGGGTTCTGCCGAGCTGGCGGCTATTTGTTCCAAGCTGGGTCGTATTCCAACTAAAGCCGAGTACATGGCAGACATGGGTGTGTTGACCGCGGCCAGTGACAAGATCTATCAGTACTTGAACTTTGACCAAGTGAAGGATTACACAGACTTGGCGGATACCGTGAAGGATGGTGTGGCTGCGTAAGCCTTCGCCGTCCCATTGGGATGAGGCTTCGCAGCTTAGGTTGCGAGGCCTTTTTTACTGTTGGTGGAGGTATTTCTTTCTCCCGCAGGCCGGCGGACACGTAGCAAAAAAACCCAATCGCCGGAGCCGACGCGCGAACAGCTTCGCTTGGTACGCAGGAACCTGTAGTAAATGTCCCGAAAGGCCATGCGGTTACACTTCGCCCCGTCACAAATAGGTCATGCAATTGACGCATTCCATCGTTAGGAACCCCCTCTATGCTGTTTGGCAAACTCCTGCCGCGCGAAGGCAATTTTTTCGAAATGTTCAACCAGCACGCGGACCGCATTGTGGAGGCGGCCCATGCGTTTTCGAAGTTGGTCGCCAACTATGCTGATCTGGACCTGCGTGCCAAATATAACCAAGAGGTAGACGACGCTGAACGTGCTGCCGATCGCGTGACACATGATTGCAATAAAGCATTGCATGTCACGTTCATTACCCCAATCGACCGTGAACAAATCCATACGTTGATCAACACCATGGACGACGTGGCGGACTTGATCCAGGATTCTGCCGAGACCATGGCGCTGTATGACGTACGGCATATGACCGAAGAGATCGTGCGCCTCACAGACCTGAGCGTGAAGTGTTGCGAGCGCCTGCGCGATGCCGTCAAGCTGTTGAGCCATGTCGCTGAACAGAAAACTGCTGAAGCGGCGCTCAAGACCTGTGAAGAAATTGACCGCCTCGAATCGGATGCAGACCGCGTCATGCGGACCGCCATGAGCAAATTGTTTCGTGAAGAGCCAGACGTACGTGAGGTCCTGAAGCTCAAAGCGATTTATGAATTGCTGGAAACCATCACTGACAAATGTGAAGATGTTGCCAATGTGATCGAGGGCATCATCCTCGAAAATTCTTGATTGTGGGGGACACAACATGGAAGCGTCACATGCGGCAAGTGGAGGTCTCTGGATAGTTTTTATGTTGGTGCTGATTGCACTTGCGTTTGACTACATGAATGGCTT
>JBDTAG010000177.1:0-5352 GCA_039924745.1 Rhodoferax sp. | reverse complement strand
ATCGAAAGAGGCCTGTACTTGCTCTGGGGGCCGCACACCACCGGACTGCAGGTTGATACCCACTACTTCGACGCCAACTTTGTAGCGATCCAAGATAGCTTGCATCATGGCTCGAACACGGGGTGCAATTTGATCGCGTTCTTCGGAAAGAGCTGCGTCCATCTTCATCTTGCCCAGCACCTCGCGAACCGAGGTTTCTGCGGCCTGCACGACAGCTTCAGCTGGATTTTTACTTTCGAACAAAAACGCGCGCGCGTCATTCAATCGATACTGCACCGCAAATTTGATGTCCAGAATATTTTCGTCCTGCGTCAACATCGCAGATTCGCGCAGCCCCGTAGCTTTGAGCACGTTGTCACGCCCCACATCCACTGACCGAATTTGAGTGACGAACACCAACTCGTGGTTTTGAATGGGGTAAGGCAGGCGCCAGTTGAAACCGGCATTGACCGTGCCTTTGTACTTACCAAACTGCGTGATGACGGCTTGTTGCCCTTCTTGGACAATGAAAAAACCCGTCCCCAACCAGATCAAGACCAACACAGCAGCGATAAGCCCCGCTCCAATACCAGCGCTTTTCATGTCGGGCTGGTATCCGCCCCCTGACCCACCACGCGGTGGTTGCGATAGCTTGCCACCAAACAAACTACTCAATTTACGGTTGAAATCTTTCCACAGCTCGTCAAGGTCTGGAGGACCGCCAGCAGGCGTATTATTCTTTCGTCCGCTCTGCGAAGTTCCGTTGTCCTGTGGCGGCTTGGAAGGCTCATTGTCTGGCGGCGGTGGCGCGTCTTCCGGTTTGCTGGAGTCCGCAGGCTTTTCATCACCGCGCCCCCAACGGGAGTCATTAAGGTTAAACATTCTCTGCAGCCACGCCGGAGCAGTGAATGCATTGAAAGTAAAATTACGAACAGTGGGTTTCATTTCGTCTTTTTTCATGGATCTGTTTCGGATTGTGCCAACTCAGTGGTCATCCCCATCGTTTACGGGGTGAAGATCCACAAAACCTTCTTCCGGTGCAATCGGTCTCGCAATGTCTGCCAACCGGCTTCTCAGCGCAGGCAGTCCCGACGCATCTTTAGCACTGACAAAAATACGCGGCACCTGCACACCGTCAATCTCAAACTCGTCCTCCTGTTTGAGCGGTTGGTGCTCCGCATCCAGAGCGTCAATTTTATTAAATAAAAGGAGTTGTGGAATTGCGTCTGCCCCAATGTCTTTTAATACCATTTGCACCTGCCTGATCTGCTCGGTGAATTGTGGATTGGCCGCATCAACTACATGCAAAAGTAAATCAGCATCGATAGCTTCTTGCAGAGTAGCCTGGAAAGCATCGACCAGTCCGTGCGGCAAGTCACGGATAAATCCTACCGTGTCAGACAAAGACACTGATCGGTTCGCATCACCCAGATAGAGTTGACGGGTCGTCGTGTCGAGCGTGGCGAAGAGTTGGTCGGCAGCATAGGCCTTGGCCTTTACCAATGCATTGAAAAGAGTGGATTTGCCTGCGTTGGTGTAGCCAATCAGTGAAATATTAAAGGCGTCGCGGCGTTCACGCTGTCGTCTTTGGGTTTGTCGCTGTTTCTTGACTTTGCTGAGGCGTTCCTTGGTGCGCTTGATCGTCTCACCAATCATGCGTCGGTCTAGCTCAATCTGAGCCTCTCCGGGTCCACCCCGCATTCCGATACCACCACTTTGTCGCTCCAGGTGGGACCAGCGGCGTACCAAACGCGTGCTGAGGTACTGCAAACGTGCCAACTCAACCTGCAATTTACCTTCGTGGCTACGTGCACGTTGGGCAAATATCTCCAAGATCAGAAAGGTACGGTCGTTGACGGGAAGTTCCAGATGGCGCTCTAGGTTGCGCTGTTGTCCTGGGCTCAAGGCTTGGTCAAACAATACCTCTTTCGCACCCAATTGGGTAGCGAGCAGCTTGATTTCGTCCGCCTTGCCAGAACCAATGAACAAGGCTGCGTCTGGTGCCCTGCGCTTGCAAGTAACGCGGGCAACGGGCTGCATTCCCGCGGTTTGCGCCAACAATCCCAGCTCTTCGAGCTGCCCATCAAAATTAGGGGCGCCCAAGTCCACACCAACTAAGATGGTCGGTGTCTTTGCAGATGGAAGCGCTGCTGTCAAATTAGCTATTGGGAAGCGGTCTTTTAGGATATGGGGTCACAACGACCCGGGAGCTCACGCAGCTTCAGGCGTATCTCCGGTGGGGGCAGCAAAATTTACCGCGCGCCCAGGGACGATAGTGGAAATGGCGTGTTTGTATACCATTTGGGTGACCGTATTGCGCAGCAATACTACATACTGATCAAACGATTCAACTTGCCCCTGAAGTTTGATTCCATTGACCAGATAAATCGAGACCGGAACATGTTCTCTACGCAATGCGTTGAGGAATGGGTCTTGCAGTAACTGCCCTTTGTTGCTCACGATATTCTCCGTGTTCAAAATGATTAATAAGATTGCACGATACCACACGAAATTGGCGGTATGTGAAGTTGAGACGACATTTTCGATGCAAATAGCGTTCTTTGCACTCGGTAAGCCTATTTGTCATCCTTGTCAGCATAGGGGTTTTGTGAAGATTTCATTTGAATGCGCATCGGTGTGCCAATCAAATTGAATTCCTTTCGAAACCGCCCTTCCAAGAAACGCTTGTAGGCATCTGTTACATGTTCCAGAGAGTTCCCATGGATGATGATGATCGGTGGATTCATGCCCCCTTGGTGCGCATAGCGCAGCTTGGGCCGGTACATTCCAGTCTTTTTTGGAGTTTGAAACTGCACTGCTTCCAAAAGCAGTCGGGTCAACACCGGTGTAGACATTTTGCAATTAGCCGCTTTGTGGGCTTGTGCAATGGAGTCCCAAACTGGACCCAATCCTTGGCGCTTTTGCGCGGAGATCAAATGTAGTGCAGCAAATTTCAAAAAACCAAGACGAGTTTCGATAGAACGTTTTACGAGCTCTCTCGCATATTCATCGACCGCATCCCACTTGTTCACAGCGACCACAACCGCACGGCCAGACTCTAGGATATATCCCGCAATATGAGCATCCTGATCTGTCACTCCTTGGGTAGCATCAATAAGCAATAAGACAACGCTTGCAGACTCGATGGCCTGAAGCGTCTTGACCACTGAAAATTTTTCAATGGCTTCAAAGACTTGGCCTTTGCGCCGCAATCCGGCGGTATCAATCAGGTCAAAGCGTTGACCATTGCGTTCAAAGGGCACAGAGATGGCATCACGTGTAGTCCCAGGCATGTCAAAGGCAACCAGACGCTCTTCGCCCAACCATGTATTAATTAGCGTGGACTTGCCTACATTGGGTCTGCCAGCCACTGCTAGTTTGATTACACCTGGATCAACTTCCGTGTCTTGGACAGCATCTTCGGGTGAGACCAAGGGCCCTAAAGCCAGATCCAACAACGGTTTTATCCCTTGGCCATGGGCAGCAGATACTGGAAAAACCTCACCCAGACCCAGTTCAAAGAACTCTCCGAGCTGTGTTCCCGCTGTCATTCCTTCGGACTTGTTAGCCACCAAAATACAGGGCTTGCCCAGTTTGCGCAGATATTTACCGATCTCGTAGTCTTGTGCCGACAAGCCAGCACGGGCATCGACCACAAACATCACAACATCCGCTTCGGCTACAGCTTGTCGCGTTTGCTTAGCCATCTCCTTGTAGATTCCAGATGCCGCGTCAGGCTCAAAACCGCCTGTATCGATGACAATAAACTCCTGTTGTCCCTGCTTGCCGTTTCCGTAATGTCGGTCACGCGTTAATCCAGCATAGTCAGCCACGATGGCATCACGCGTTTTGGTAAGTCGGTTAAACAGAGTCGATTTGCCGACGTTAGGTCGGCCAACCAATGCAATAACAGGTTTCATGTTGTATGGCTCAGACCATCACTCTGGTTTGAAACCAAAAATGCCGCCGCGTTGGGTCACGGCAACGAGAGTTTGCCCTACTAAAACGGGAACCGTTTGAATTGCAGAGCCGTCTGTGGGTAAACGATTCAACGGAGAACCATCTTTTCGTGAAAGAAAATGGAGGGTTCCAACTTCATCACCAATAACAATAGAACGGCCAACTAAAACCGGACCAGTCAGGTTTCTAAAACGCAGACGGTCAGACGTCCACAATCGCTCACCATCAGAGCGCTTCCAAGAAATAACTCGACCATCACTTTCGGTGCCAAAGATCTCTGACTCGTCGCCATCTAGCCCAGTCGAACCAGAAGCAGTTTTACTCCATGCCACAGCGCCCTTAACACCATCCACACAGCCAACGGCGGACTGGAAGGCACGTACACATATCTGGTTACCTTGGCGGCTCACACCAGAAACCAAATCAACCAATCGTTCCACTTCATTGGTGCCACGGCTATTTGCCACTTGGGCTTCCCAACGAACTTTTCCGTTTAACGGATTCAAGCCCACCAAGCGCCCAGCTTGGCCCGTCACCAAGGTGTCCTCAATGGCCATCAAAATACCGGACCGCCCTAAAACCAACGCTTCGCCGCTACGCTGCTGCTGCCATATTTTGCGCCCTGTCGATACATCGAAAGCAGAAATCGAACGATCAGCAGAAAGTGCAAACACGCGTCCGCCAGCCACAAACGGCGACGTTAAAGTCAAAGCTCCCAGCTTCTGACGCCAAAGTTCTTTGCCGCCATCTAGTACGATCAATGCATTCTCATGGCTAACCACCGCTGCATAGCGGCCATCACTTCCTACTCCGGCTGAAAGCTTAACGCCCAAGTTCGTCCGCCACAGATCACCACCCGTTCTCGCATCAATAGCAGCAACCGTACCATCAGAACTGGCAACAAAAATCAGGTTGCCAACCGTACGAATTTCGAGTGGGAAAGACACGGCACCTATGCTGGATGTCCATGCAGAGCGCACACCAATCAACTGAGTATTCGGGCCTAAGTCAAGTTGTTTGGAGGTATCCGTTCCAGCACACGCTGCAATCATCAACACAACCCCGATGGACAGTGCGAATTGTTTCAACTTAGGGTTTAAAAAACTCACTTTGCGCCCTCCACCGTTGCGACCAGCTTCACTTCCGTTTGAGGATTCACCCCTAATGCGTTCAACTTCACACTCACCAGGCGACGATATTCAGATTGTTCATCAAATGCTTTGTACGCTTTGTCGTATTCAACTTTAGCTTCAGACTTTTTACCCTGTAGCATGAAAATGTCACCTTTCCGGTCGTCTGCCAGTGCAGAAAACTCTTCAGATATGCCAGAACCCAAAAGCTTGAGCGCATCGTCATACGCTTTGGCATCAACCAATACTGCAGACAAACGCAACCGAGCAACGGATGCATAAC
>JBDTAG010000176.1:0-7782 GCA_039924745.1 Rhodoferax sp. | reverse complement strand
TGCGCCAGCAAGGGCGGCCTGATGCGTTACCTGGAAAGCCTGCGCGCGGAATTGCGCAACAGCGGCGTAACGGTGCACACCATCAGCCCCGGCTACCTGCGCACCGCCCTGACCGCTGGTAACCGGTTCGCCATGCCCGGCCTGATGGAGCCCGATGCCGCCGCTGCTGCCCTGTTGCACGGCGTGGCGCGTGGGCGTGAACACATTGTTTTGCCACGCCGTATCGGCTGGCTGTCGCACCTGCTGGGCTGCTTGCCCGCCAAGCTGCACGACCGCATTTTGCTGGGCCAGCCACGAAAGCCGCGCGTGGGTGAAGCGGGTGCCACCGCTATTCCCGGGCTCCCACCGCGCGACGCCAGACTCTGATATTTTGTAGCAGCCAGCACATAGAAAAATACGACGAAGCGATGGAGATAGTGATGAACCAGACAACGACCATAGACACCAAAACACAAATCGCCGTGATAGGCGCTGGCCCCAGTGGCCTGGCCGCCGCGCGTAGCCTGCAAAAGCTCGGCCTTCCTTTTCAAGGCTTCGAGACCCACACCGACGTTGGTGGCCTGTGGAATGTAGAGAACCCGCGCAGCACGGTCTACGAGTCTGCCCACTTGATTTCCAGCAAGACCACCACCGAGTTTGCCGAGTTCCCCATGCGCGCCGATGTGGCGGACTACCCCAGCCACAAAGAGATGTGCCAATATTTCTTTGACTTTGCAGAACACTTCGGTTTGCGTCAGCTCTACCACTTTGGTGCCCGTGTGCAAAAGGCCGTCCCCGTGGGCGAAGGCAGCGCACCGCTGTGGCGTGTGGACTGGACCAGCGCAGACGGCCAGAGCCACAGCGCAGAGTTCAAAGGCGTGGTGATCGCCAACGGCACCCTGTCCGAACCCAATATGCCTAAGTTTGAAGGCCATTTCGACGGCGAACTGCTCCACACCGCCGCCTACAAAAGCGCCGAGCAGTTCCGTGGCAAGCGTGTGCTGGTGGTGGGCGCAGGCAACTCGGGCTGCGACATCGCGGTGGACGCGGTGCACGCCGCCGATAGCGTAGATATTTCGGTGCGCCGCGGCTACTACTTTGTGCCCAAGTATGTGTTTGGCAAACCCGCTGACACCGTGGGCGGAAAGATCAATCTGCCCGCCTGGCTCAAGCAGAAGGTGGACAGCACCGTGCTTCAATGGTTCACCGGCGACCCGGTGCGCTTTGGCTTTCCCAAGCCCGACTACAAGATGTACGAGTCGCACCCAGTGGTCAACTCGTTGATCCTGCACCATCTGGGCCATGGCGATATCCATGTAAAAGCCGACATTGCACGCTTTGACGGTCGCACCGTGCACTTCAAGGATGGCACCACCAACGACTACGACATGGTGCTGTGCGCCACCGGCTACCGCTTGCACTATCCCTTTATCGACCGCGCACTGCTCAATTGGCAGGGCATGGCTCCGCAGCTTTACCTCAACATTCTGTCGCAGCGTTATGACAACCTTGCTGTGCTGGGCATGATCGAAGCCAGTGGCATTGGCTGGCAAGGCCGCTACGAACAGGCTGAGTTGGTTGCCCGCTTCTTCGCAGCGCAGGCCGCCAACTCACCCAAAGCCGACGCGATGCGTCGCACCAAGTCCGGCCCCGCGCCCGATCTGTCGGGTGGCTACAGTTACCTCAAACTGGAGCGCATGGCCTACTACGTGCACAAGGACACCTACCGCAATGCAGTGCGTGCCGCTGCTGCATCCCTGGTCTGAGGCCCTCACATTTTTGAAAGGCCAGCCATGCTGCCTGTTGACGAAATCCGTTTGCATTTCAACCCAGCCTCGTTGATGGTGCTCAATGCCGTGCTGGCCTTTTTGATGTTCGGCATTGCGCTGGACACCCGTGTGGCCGATTTCAAGCGCGTGCTGCGCATGCCGGTCGCCATGGGGGTTGGGGTGGCAGCGCAGTTCATTGTGTTGCCAGCCGTTACTTTTTGCCTGACGCTGCTACTGCAGCCTGCGCCCAGCATCGCACTGGGCATGATTCTGGTGGCCTGTTGCCCGCCCGGCAATATCAGCAACATCCTGACGCACCGCGCCAAGGGCAATGTGGCGCTATCGGTATCCATGACAGCACTATCCAACGCACTGTCCATTGTGTTGATGCCTCTGAACTTTGCATTCTGGGGCGGCATGCACCCCACCGCTTCTGCGCTATTGAAAACCATCGCAATCAGTCCCATGGAGATGGCGGGCCACATCGTTCTGATCATCGGCCTACCGTTTGTCATTGGTGTTGTCTGTGCCGAAAAGCTGCCGCATTTCGCAGAGAAAATTCGCAAGCCCGCGCGCATATTGAGCTTTCTCGCACTCATCGCCTTCATCCTGGGCGCGGTGGCCGGCAACTGGCGCTACTTTTTGGATTACGTTGGCTTGGTGCTACTGGCGGTGGCGCTACACGATGCACTGGCATTTACCACCGGCTACCTGTGCGCACGCGCTTGCAAGCTGTCCGACTATGACCGCCGGGCGGTGACGATAGAGGTTGGCATCCGCAACTCGGGTCTTGGCCTGGTGCTGATCTTCAGTTTCTTTGGGGGACTGGGTGGCATGGCTGTAGTGGCGGGCGTCTGGGGTTTTTGGGACATCGTGGCCGGCATGGCGCTGGCGGGTTGGTGGGGGCGGCGACCTCCTGCCCACGTGGAAGAATTGAACCAAGGAAACCCAGCATGAGCGAGTTGAAAGCGGGCGCAGCACAGCACATTTTTATCACCGGAGCCGATGGCTTTTTGGGCCGTGGCTTGGTCGCTGCACTGGCGCGCGAGCCCGGTGTGCAAACCATTGTTGCGGCCGATGTGCGCGAAGTGCCGCAAGAGCGCCGCCTGCCTGGCGTGGCCTATGTGGTGCAAGACGTACGCGACCCCAAATTGGGCGAGACGCTCGCCGCGCATTCCATCGACACCGTGGTGCACTTGGCGTCCATCGTCACACCCGGCAAAAACTCCAACCGCGAATTCGAATACTCGGTCGACGTGCTGGGCAGCCGCAATGTTTTGGATGCTTGCGTGGCGCAGGGCGTGCAGCACATCGTGGTCAGCTCTAGCGGTGCGGCCTACGGCTATCACGCCGACAACCCGGCCTGGCTGCGTGAGAGCGATGCACTGCGCGGCAACACCGTATTCGCCTACTCAGACCACAAGCGCTTGGTAGAAGAAATGCTGGCGCAATACCGCAAACAACACCCAACGCTCGCCCAAACCGTGCTGCGCATCGGCACCATCCTGGGTGAGCGGGTGGACAACCAGATCACTGCACTGTTTGAAAAACAGGCACTGCTGGCCATTCGGGGCAGCGACAGCCCCTTTGTCTTCATCTGGGACGAAGACGTTACCGGCGCCATCTTGCATGCGCTGCGCACGCGCCATGCAGGCTGCTTCAACCTGGCGGGTGACGGCGCCCTGCCCCTGCGCGAAATCGCCGGGCGCCTGAACAAACCCCTGCGCGTGCTGCCGGCCTGGTTGCTGAAAGCCGCGCTGGGCGCTGGAAAGACCTTGGGTATCACTCGCTATGGTCCAGAGCAACTGGATTTCTTGCGTTACAGACCCGTCTTGCTCAACACGGCACTCAAGCAAGAATTTGGCTATGTACCGGCTAAAACCAGCAGAGAAGCCTTTGATGCATTTGTGGCCGCTAGGGCAGCACAGGGCCACCCACTAACCCTCACTGGGACATCAACATGAACGCTGCTAGACAGGCTACACCATTGAGCCGTGGTGATCTGCTGCGCGCATTGACCGTCGTTGTGATCTGGGGTTTGAACTTTGTGGTGATGAAGGTCGGCCTCAAAGGCCTGAGCCCCATGTTGCTGGGTGCACTGCGCTTTGCTGTGGCCTCATTACCGTTTTTGCTGTTTGTGCATATGCCCACGCTGCCTCTGCGCTTTATGTTGGCCTATGGGCTGGCACAAGGCTTGGGACAGTTTGGATTTTTGTTTTGGGGACTACAACTGGGCATGACGGCGGGCATGGCCTCAGTGGTCATGCAGATGCAGGCATTTTTTACCCTGCTGATGGTCGCGCCACTCTTGGGCGAGCGTGCAAGGGGTTGGCAATGGCTGGGTCTGGCAGTCGCGTTAGCTGGCCTCGTGATGATAGGTATGGCCCACGGCGAAGGGCCTGGGCAAATGACATTGATTGGATTCCTGTTGACCGCCTGTGCAGCCTTCATGTGGGCAACTTCCAACGTCGTCGTGCGCTTTGCAGCACGACACGGCAGCTATGAGCCACTCAACTTTGTCGTCTGGAGCAGCGTAGTACCCATCTTGCCTTTCCTTGGTTTGGCGCTATGGTCTGAAGGCTCTGTTCAGGTTATGCGAGAACTGCGTGGGATGGACACGACAGCCGCTTTGTGTGTGGCCTATCTGGCACTTTTGGGAACGCTACTGGCTTACAGCCTATGGACACGCCTTTTGCAACGACATCCTGCCGGTCGCGTGACACCATTTTCGTTTTTGGTTCCTGTGGTAGGGCTAGCAGCAGCAGGAATATTTTTTGGTGAAGTACCGCTGCCAATGCAATGGGCTGGAACCGCCATGGTTTTACTGGGATTGGTCATCAATCAGACCGGGAGTTGGTTCGCCAGACGCTGGGCTGGATGGCGTACCGTATAGTTTGTGGTGAACCCCAACTGTTTTGGAATGAGCATGAATATCACCCTCCGCGCTACTATCGTCCTGGCTATTTGTACGACCGCCTGTTCAGCCTTTGCCGCCGACCACTTTTGGAGCTGTACGACACCTGCTGGTGTTCAATACGCAGACGCTACCAAATGCGATAAAGGTGATAGTGCAACGAAGCGCATGAAGATTGACCAGGCTGCTTCGTTGCAAGAACCGATGACCCAAACAAACCAACAGGTTTTAACCGCAGTCTGCCCGGTAAACCCTGCAGACTGTTCGCTGCAAGATTACGGCGCTCAGGAAACGTCGCCCCGCACGCAAGCCATCATCCAATTCATGCACAAAAAACAATGCGAATTTGCCCTCAGATTCCCGCAGCGATGTGCTGGGCGTAACTAAACGCTGCGTACAGAAGGCATTGGCGGTCACTTCCGCAGAACGATGTGTACCAGGGCACAGGCGTCTTCGATAGCCGTCAAGCTATGCACCACATTGCCAGCCAAGTAGAGCATGTCACCGCTAAGGAGAACTTGGTCTTTTCCATTGCAGTTAAAGAGGATAGAACCTTCCAAACATTGCACCGTAATGTCACCGACAACCTTGTGTGCAGGCATAGACTTGCCCTTGAGCAAAACCAAGCGCATCACCTCCAACTCCTGCGTCTTGAACAACGCTACGGTTTGCCGTTCACCTGCGGCATTTGCAGGAGGCAGAACACTAACGGGTTCGCCAGAAACGGCATGCTCTATCGCCATGGTACTTCTCCTTTATAGGGTGCTGAAATTCGTTGCTGGACTATAGACCAAGTGCAGAGGTAATCTGCCGCTACCGAATTTGCAACATTCTTCGAAATGTCTAAACTTCGATGCCAGACTCTAAGAAATTAAAGAGGAGGCATCATGGTCAAAAATTCATACTCGGAGATTCTGAGGGTTGGCGCAGTGCAGGAAGCAGCACGGACTCTAGAGCACACGCTGGAACATTTCCAGGACATTGTGCAAAGTTCGGATGACGCCATCATCAGCAAAACGGTTGACGGTATGGTCCTTAGCTGGAATTCTGGGGCGCAGTCCATCTTCGGTTACACCGAGCGTGAAATGCTGGGGAAGTCGATATTGGTGCTGTTTCCCCCGGAGCGCCGGGATGAAGAAGCGCATATCCTCAAACAGGTTATGAGTGGGGCCCGTGTAGACCACTTTGAAACTGAACGATTGCACAAGAATGGCAACCTTATCAATGTGTCGGTCACCATTTCTCCCATTCGTGACCGCAATGGTGTCGTCGTTGGTGCGTCCAAAATTGCACGCGATATCACGCAAAAGGTCAAACTGGAAGCAGCTTCTCGACTGTCCTATGCGATTCTGAACTCCACGGACGACGCCGTGGTTAGCAAGTCTCTAAACGGAATTGTGACCAGTTGGAATCAAGCCGCCTCCAAGATCTTTGGCTATACCGCAGAAGAGATGTTGGGGCAAAGCATTGAGGTGCTTTTGCCAAGCGACCGCAAAGGCGAGGAGCAATTCATTCTCCAAAAAATTCGCAATGGAGAAGCCATTGACCACTTTGAAACTTTGCGTGTGTGCAAGAACAATCGGCTTGTCAACGTTTCAGTCACGATTTCGCCTATTCACGACCGCTGGGGAAAAGTCATAGGCGCATCCAAGATCGCCCGTGACATTACCGCTCAAAAGTTGGCAGAGGCACAGTTGCGTCTCACGTCCAAGGTCTTCACCGCTACCAGCGAAGGTATTTTGATCACCAACGCGGAAGGATTGATAGTGGATGTCAATGCGGCCTTCACCCACATTACTGGGTTTGGTCGCGACGATATTTTGGGGAAAGATCCGCTAACTTTTAGATCGGGCCGACAGAGCCACACCGTCTTCAGGACGATGCGCTGTGCGTTGATGCGCCATGGCGAATGGCGTGGAGAGGTTTGGAGCAGGCGCAAAGATGGTGAGGCATTTTCTGTGCTGCTGACGGTCAGCCGTGTTTGCGAAGCCAAGGGTTCCATCACCAACTATGTAGCACTGTTTTCGGACATCACGCCTCTCAAACTGCACCAGGAAAGGCTCGAACATGGTGCGCACTTTGATGCGCTTACCAACTTACCGAACCGCCTGCTTCTGTCGGACCGCCTGCAACAGGCGATGGTGAATTGCCAGCGGCATGACCAAATGTTGGCAGTTTTGTATTTGGATATTGATGGCTTCAAATCGATCAACGACACCTTTGGACACAACACTGGTGACCAAATGCTGGTCGCCATTTCTCACCAAATGCGCGACGCACTGCGCGAGGGCGACACCCTCGCCCGCATGGGTGGTGATGAATTCGTGATGGTGTTGACTGCCCTGCACAACATTGATGACTGCATGCATTTGGTGAATAGACTATTGGTTGCTTGCGCGCGCCCGGTGTCGATTGCTGGCACTCAACATACTGTGACTGCCAGCATGGGGGTAACCTTGTACCCCAACGACGATGTGGACGCAGAACAGCTGCTGCGCAATGCAGATTTCGCCATGTACGAGGCCAAGCGCAGCGGCAAGAACCGTTTCCACTTGTTTGATGCTGTGCAAGACGCGGAGGTCAAAAGCATCTCAGCACAACAAAGCCGTATTGAACAGGCTCTCGTGAGGCAGGAGTTTGTGCTGCACTATCAGCCCAAAGTCAACATGCGCACCGGTGCTGTTTTTGGCGTTGAAGCATTGATACGTTGGCGACATCCGGAGCTTGGCCTACTGGCACCCTTGAGCTTTCTGCCCACCATTGAAAAGAACTCACTGAATGAACGGTTGGGCACCTGGGTGCTTGAGGCAGCCCTGCAACAAATGGCCGACTGGCAGCAAATGGGGCTCACACTACCCGTGAGCATCAACATAAGCGCACGCCAGTTTCTGGACAAAAACTTCGCCGGCCGTTTGGCGACCATGCTTGCCCGCCACTCTAGCTTGGAGCCCAGCATGGTTGAACTGGAAATTCTGGAAACCAGCGCACTGGACGACATGTGTGCGGTGCAGGCGATCATGGACGACTGCCACCGCCTCGGTGTGAACTTCTCACTGGACGATTTTGGCACCGGCTACTCATCCCTCACCTATCTGCGCAGATTACCAGTAGACACCCTCA
>JBDTAG010000175.1:0-9610 GCA_039924745.1 Rhodoferax sp. | reverse complement strand
TACGGCCAGTGCAAAACCCAGTCCAAAGGCTCCATTGCGTAGCGCAAGGCGGCCTTGCGGGCTGTACAACGTGAACATCACCGGGTACATGGAACTTGCAAACACGGCGTGGCCGCTGATACCGGTGAAGTCCAAGGTCTCGCTACCCAGGCCCCAACCAATGAACAGGAACTTGCTGCAAAGCGTCAGCCCGGCGCCCAGGCCAAAGGCCAGGAGCCAGTTCCTAACCAACTGTGGTTGGCTGGACCAAAGGGCGACGCACTGCAGCAACAGAATCGGAAGTAGCAAACTGGCCGACCCCAGTTGGGTCACCACGCTCCAGCCGTAGTTAGCAGTCAAAGCAAAAATATCCTCGTGCATCTACGGTCGACAAAGACCCACGGTAGGAGCGTAAGAATTACTTCTTCGCAACCTTTGGGGCGGGCTTGGCTGGTGTAGCCACTTTTGCCTTTGCTGGTTTTGCCTTGGCAGGTGCAGCTACTGCAGCCACTGCACCCTCTGCCTTCAATGCCACGCGCTGTGCCTTCAATGCATTGATTTCAGCAGTCAGCTTGGCCTTGCGCTCATTGAGCTTGGCCAGATTGCCGTTGATCTTGGCAATCGCCTTGGCAGTCTTAGAAACTACGACCTTCTTAGGGGCAGCAGCTTTCTTTGCGACTGCTTTAGTCGTTGTCGCAGGTGCTTTCATAACGGATTTCTTTGCAGCCTTGGGGGCCGCTTCTTTTGCAGTTGCCATCGTTGATATACCTAGTTTTTGATACGGCATTTTTTAGTTTGAGGTCACGGTCTCATTGCCGCTCATCTTTTTTGTGACGTGGGGATTATCTCCTGCGAGGTCTTCCTTGTCAGCACAAGATGCATCAACAAGTTCTGCATCAATAACAGCACTTACAGTTCGATCAGCAGATCCGTGAAGTGCGGGTTCTGCGGGCCGAGCTCCAGCGAGTTGTATCCCTTGGGGTTGCAGATGACGCGGGTCTCATGCATTTGGTAGTCTGCGGATGCATGCACATGACCATGCAACCAAAGTGCGCATTGGCCTCCCAGGTAGCTCAGATCAGACGCATACATCGGGCTGAACTTACTGGCGTCTCCCGTTTGAAACTGCGGTGGGATACTGTGCAGGCTAGGACAGTGGTGGGTCACCACGGCCATGCGTTCAGCTGCGCCGTCCGCCAACGTCTTTTCTAACCACGCTCGGGTTTGCCAATGGCGCTGGATCGTCAATTCTGGAGTGAGCGATCCCGATGCCAAACCGTGACCATCCCCTTGTGTTTGAGCCCTAATCTCACCGGACGAGTAGTCCTTCATGGACTTCTGTGCTTCTACCTTCAACCGCGCGACATCGTCTGGATCAGAAGTAAGGAGTTCTAAGTCAGTCCAAAGCGTCGCCCCCAGAAACCGCACACCACCGATCGAAACCTCTTCGCATTCGAGCAGAGCAATGTCCAACTCGCGCGCCCTGCGTCGCGCCTCATCGACCAGTTGGAAGAAGTCATTCCCCCCAAAGAACTCATGGTTCCCAAGCACCATGACGATGGGCTTGTCTTTGAATGTGTTGCGCGCCCATTCCAATCCCTGGGTGCCTTGGCCGATATCGCCAGCCAGCACGATCACATCTGCAGCATGCGCGCGCGGCCCGGGTTTGAACGATTGCCGCTCAAGGTGGATGTCACTGTAGAGGGCTATTTTCATATTCGAGGCATGCACGTGGTGCAGTGTGTGAGGATGGCCGTCCTGGCGGAACTGATGGATTGCGCGCCGGACATCCAGCTGGCCATCAGCGAGCTTGATTGTTGCTTCCACAATCTGGCAGCGGTGTCCAGGCTGACATCGTGGCCCAGTTCCATGAGTGCTTTTTGCACATGGATGGTGTCTTGCCAGAATTCTGAGGCTTCCGGCAGCATTGACGTACCCGCGCAGCAGGCTGCCACCAGCGTCGCGAGCTTAGCTTTCATAGCCTCTGCGTCTTGCCGCATCAATCGTTCATAGTCTGGACTTCCAAACTCGTGGCCTACCGGTGTTACGTCCAACCAGGCGCGCTCTTCTGCGCTTCGCCATAGGAACCGGAGGTTGTAGAAGCGCTGATGAAACAGCTCGGCCACCACACGTTTTCGGTTACGCCGGCTCATGGTTTTCGAATTTGATCGCATCATCACTCACTTGCTCTGGTGGTTGATGAACCGCAGCGCCTCATCCAGACGCTCTATGTCGCCTGCAACCAGTCCAGTCTTCGGATCGGTCAAGACCAGCCGCTTCTCGAACGGGCGGAAGTTCCAAGACCGGTCGTCCAGGGCGATCCAGTGGTCCCAAGGCTTGCGATGCTGGCGCATCCAACTTTCGCACTCCAGTTGCCGTGTGTAGCCCTCCTCCTGGATCTTCGGCGTCACTCCGATGGTGCGACTGGCAAGCGCCTGCGGCAACAGGCTTTGAAGCTGCGCAAATGTCCGGGTGTTTCTCCAGGTGGACGAGACCACGACGTCAATGTCGGCATGGCCATCGAGCCACTGCTGCAATAGTTCAGATCGTGACCATAGAGGGCTTTGCGCATTGGGTGGGTCGGGGTGCAACACACCATCAAAGTCCAGTAAGAGTATTGAGGCCATGGTCAGTTGCCTATTCTCTTTGGGCACTGGGCACTGGGCATTTTGCGTTTGCCGTAGCCTCCCCTACCACCACCGCAGCTCTGCGCCGCATCAATGCCTTGGTCATATTTTTGTGCCGCAATACGCTATTGACGCGCATCCATACCCCCATCACGTAGGTCGCATCAGAATCCCATCCGGGTGGCCCCACCATGGCGTAGACCCGACCCGACTCGGTCGTCGCCGTCATGCTTTCAAGGTTCAACACTTCAACCGCCGTGCTCACCCGCCCTTCATTGCCGCCCCACCCCACCAAGTGGCGCAAACGCGTTCCGTCTTGGAAGTGGAACTGGTACAGACCCCAGCGGGAGATTTTCTTATGGGGTTCACTTGCGACCGGCTCACTTTCGTGGACCGACGCATCCACCACTGCTTGGATCACCGCAATGTGGGATGCGTTGAAAGGCTGGGTGGCCACCGTCTTGGCTGTGCTTGATTTACGTTTAGTCATAGCGTGTTTGCCTTATTGGTTCTCGATGGATATTTCTTCGTTGGCTTAGTGGCTCGCCAACTCGCGACAGTCTTGGGACTGGACATCGCAGAGCTGCGTTTCAAAGTAGGTCTGGTGCTGTTCCAGGTTCGCCCCGGGGCGAATAGCCATGGCGCCATGCACCAGATAGGACGCAGCGGCGGTATCGATCTGCGTGTACAGCCCAAGGCCACCCACAAACCGAACCCGCTGCACAGCTCCCAAGGGCGTGGGTTTTGGTAGTGGCCCGTAAAGTTTCTCCAAGGCCCAGGGGACTGCGACGATGCCTAGCAAGCACAGCACGATTGCGCCCATGAAGCGCTTGGCAAAACGTTCAGACTTTTGAGTCTCCGTGGATAGCTTGCTCATGGCCGTGCTCCTGCAGGTTGTGGGAGTTGTTCTGGTTCGGTAACTGTTCCCGGCTTGGGTCTGTGCCAGTCCAGCGATTCATTGAGTCGCATGCAACGTTGGTGACTGTCACACAAGAAGCGCGCACCATTGCCGCGGGTCTGCAGGCTCAGGTTTTCAGCCTTGGCGAGGCTTGCACCGTCCGTCAGTGAGTAGAAGCCCAGATCGGTTTCCACCAGTGCCCGGGTGAACAAACCGGTCGACTGCGCAACTGCAAGCACCCTGCCCGCCGGTTCGGTGCTGCGAAGCTTGTCTCCCTGCAGGTCATTCCAGATGTACCAGATCGTTGCAAAGGTGAGCAAGCACAGCAGTGATGCACAGACCAACAGCATCCAGAGAATCAGAATTTTTCGGTGCAGACGGTCTAGGAAGCCCATAGATTTTTCTTTGGTGCCCGTATTGGCGATAGAAGGTGTTTTGATAGATGTCACACATGGCTTTCAAATGTTTGAAGTTGGAAACACATCGGTCTCATGCTTGGATGCGAATGAACGGCGGCGCCTCCAGCTCCGGGTCCATCGCCAGGGTCTGGATCCAGACGAGCTGAACCTGTGTGACGGCCCAGGCCACCGTTTCGTCAACCTCTGCGGTTGTGTGGTCGCGGTGGTAGTCCTGTTGGAGGTCTCCCAGGCGTTTGGCGCGACGCGGACTGGCCACCACCCACCGCATCAGCAAAGCACTGCGGTTGTCGAATTGCTGCAAGTTGGTGATGGCGTCGTCCAGGTGTGCGTCGAATGCGTTGGTGCCTGCGCTGCGGTATCCCGGCATGGCTCCCAGATGCAAGTCCCGCACGGCAAGAATCTCCGGCAACCGCGCCACCAGCGTTGCGCAGTACAAGGCCTCCGTCGTATGCACATTCGACTTGGACTGCTTGTAGGCCCGGTGTGCCGCGCTTTGCATCCGCAGCACCAGACCAGACACTCGGTCCGGTACATCCAGCAGGACCCGATCACGCAGTGCCTTCTCATTGAAGACCTCACACAGGAAGTTGCGCAGGTTGACATCCGTCACCACGCGCATCAAGCGGCGCAATACCGTCAAACTGCAGGCGTGTACTTCCAGGGATGCCGCAAGGGTTTGTGGTGAACCACCCACCGACCCCGGTTTGCCTTTGCCTTTGTCTTTGCCTTTTCCCTCCAAGGCTTTGCGCGCCGCTGGCAGACTGGCCAAGAGCTGAAACGGTGTCGGGCATGAAGCTATTGAACGTGTCATGTTCTTTGCCTCCTAGTAGTTGATGCGCGTGGGGGCTTGCACGAGACCCTGGTTTTGCAGGGCTTTCAGGGGCAAGGTCTGCAAATACTCCACTTCATCACCCTGGGCCTCTGCACCATCGATCCAGCCCATGCACAGGCGCAGCAACTGCCCCTCAGGGCTCGGCAAAGGTTCGCCCAGCGCATCCAGCCCTTCATGGGCATCCAACTGCCGCAGCGCGCTTTGCACAATGGCCAGCATCCAGTCACTGGGTGCCGCACCGCGCAGGTTCGCCGGCGTGGTGTAACCATTGATCTGATTTGCACAATCCCGCTTGCGCTGCTGCTCGGCGTACAACAGGCTCAACCCCTGCAAATGGGTGGCGACATACAGGACCTCACGGTCCCAGTAACCCAACTCCGCCTGCTCCCGGCAGGAGTGGGCCGCACGGAAGAGGATGCGGGCTGGCATGGAGCGACCACCGACCATGGCGTCCGACAGCAGGGCTTGAACTTCTGGTTCGTACAGCACCGTGGCGGTGAAGCTGCGCAGCAGATCTGAACGGATGGCAGCAATCGCGGCGGCTACGTCGACCAGCGGGTCCGTGCCGATGGTCATTTCTACCGTAGGAACGGCAATGCGTTGTACTGGCGCTTTGCTCTTTGCCAGTACAGCTTGGCTAACGCGGTTCAAAGGCAACTTGACTGCCTTGGTCTTGATCTCGCGGTTGGAGCGCAAGCCCTTGGCACCATTGACACTGCGGCGCACGATGGCGGCATTTTGATTAGGGCAGCTGCGGTTGTTGCGGTGTGCGCGAACCAGCAGGTCACTGGCGCGGCAGATCTGGGATTTGAGATACAGGGCACGCAGGACAGGGTTGGTTTGCAGGATGTTGGTGATGGTGGCTGTGGTGGAAGGAAGAATGTTTTTCATGATGATGTGCTCGTTTGCTTTGATGAATGAATACGTAATTGCGGGGTTTCAAAAACTTCAGGCAAAGCCTCTCCCCAACCGGCGAATGGACCGGTTTGAAGTTCTGGGGTTTGGCGGTAGTGGTTGGACCTGGTGTCAGGTCAGGCAGCGGGACTGCGCTGCAAGGTGGGCGCTACGGCGGATGGACGGTGATTGGCATGGCGAGTGCTTTCAGAGTGTTTGAATGAAGGATGCGTTGTTCGGTGGATTTCTCTGCGCTTCTACGTACACACTACGGGAAGAGGCTATATATGCAAGTACCTAAATGCCGCTTTTTGAAGCAAGTGGCAAACTATTTGCAAATTACTTGTAAATAGTTTTTGCACAGGCTTCAAATCACAAAGCGATGTCATCGCTGTTGTTTACGTTGTTGTTTTCGTTGTTGCTTTGGTAGAACCCCATCGCAACAGGTCCACCGGGTTTGGCGCGCACTTCATCTGCCAAGGCATCGCCCAGTTCCTCAATGCTGCCAAACGGCGCAAATGCATGGCGGCGCTGCAGGACATCGAAGTCACCGGGGGTCAGGGGGGTCAAGGCGCTGAGCTTTCTGCGGTTGGTATTCATGGCGACGTCCACTTCACCAGCCAGTTCAAACAGGGGGCACTGATCCAGTCCCAAGTCTTTGCACAGGGCTGTGAACCGCTTCTCTATTTGTACGGGGTTCAATGGCAGGAATGCAATGCGCGCATCCAGGCGCCGAAGGACCGCAGGGTCTAGTGCATCGGTGCGGTTGGTGGCCAGAACCACGACGCCGTCAAAGTCGGCGAGCTGTTGCAACATTTCGTTGACCTGGGTGACTTCCCAACTGCGGTGTGCCTGGTTGCGGATGGACAGGACACTGTCGGCCTCGTCCAGGAACAGAACGGCTTCGTCCTGCATTGCAGATTCGAACGCACTGGCAATGCGTTGTTCCGTCTCACCCACATACGGTGACAACAAGTCAGACGCCCGTTGTTCCATGATGGGCAGATCCAATCGTCTTGCCAACTCATAGGCATAGGCGGTCTTGCCAGTACCAGGAAGGCCATGCAACAGGATGCGGCCGAATCCGCTGCGCCGTATGCCCTCTGCCAGCTCCAAGAGGTCATAGCTGGCATTGACCCACTCTGGGTTCCAGGCCGGACTGGTGGTGGTTTTTGTTGTCGTTGTTGTTTTGGACCGTGTTCCGCTGCGGTCGTAGCGGGCCAGCTTGCGAGTGGCGTGCCCCGGCAGGCGCTGGCGCAGCCAGTGCCTGCACTGTGCCGCGTCCATTGGCTGCGCTGCGTCGGTCGCTTCGCGCTGGATGACGGCCAGCCGGTCAATCAGTGCTGGCGTCAGGCTGTGCACTTCGGACCAGTCGCTCAGCTCTTTGCTGTCCCAAACTTGTGGCAGTCGGCTTTTGAGCAGATTGACCCGTACCGAACGGGGCATGGCTTCGAGTTTGAACACCACGTCAAAGCGCCGCAGTACGGCCGGATCCAGAACATCGGGGTGGTTCATGATCCAGATGATGGGAATACGGCTTTCTTCTACTAGGCGGTTGATAGCGGCCCGGTGGTTGGCCATGGAGTAAGCGTTGGTCTCGGTTGAGCTGCTCACCAGTGGTCCGGACGGTTCGAACACATCGTCGGCTTCGTCAAACAGCAGCACTCCACCCTGTGCATTGCGAAACACAATGAGTGCCAGGCGCAGGTTGTCCAGGCGCTCTTCGCCGTTGAGGGCTTTACCGTTAACGGCCAGGGCTGCCATTTCTAATGGGTGGACAGTGCCTTGCCGGCGTGCTGCATCGAGCAGTGCCCGCACCCATTCGGTTTTACCCAAGCCCGGCTCTCCACTGACCAGCATGTGGCCGGCACTGGCTTGTCGCCTGGAGCGTGCCAGCGCACTGTTGAGCCAGCTGTGTGCCAGTTGGGTGTGGTTTGCCAGATGGGGGAAGTCAGAGAGGGTCAGCGTGGGCGCAGGCATTGCTGCTACCAAGCGGTCCATCACTTCGAAGGGTTGGCCCTGGTTGTGCTCAATCCGGTAGGCCAGTCCGCGCGAGACCGTGAGCATGGTGTACAGATGCCCTTCGTCATAGCTCTCCGCGCTGGATCTAACCAAGCCACTACGGCACAAGGTACTGCTGGGGTGGAGTGCGACTTCCACGTCTTGCTCGCTGTACCCCACCAGGATGGCAATGGCATGGGTGTAGTCCGATGAGTAGATCGGTCCCCATGTTTGCACTGCCTGGCGCAGGGGGGAGAAGGCACGGAACGCAACCGTCAGTTCGAAGATGGACGCTTCGACCTCCGTGAGCCCCGCGCTGCTGCACAGCCAGGCCATGGTGTCAGCCATTGCGCATGACGCAACAGGAGGTAACGCTGTGGCCAGGTCCGGATAGGCTACGCAGGCGGCGGCGACGGCAGCTTTAACCGATAGCCCTGAGGCTTGGGGATCAGAAAGTTCCGGTACCCCGATCAGATGGGCTACCGGCGTCAGGCGGGTATTGCCAATCTCGGCATGCAGGGGCATATGACCTTGACCGCTCAAGATGCGCAGGATCCAGCGTGGGAGTTTTAGCTCCCGCCTGCAAAGGGTAGACATCGCCGTTCTCAAAGAGCGATGCGATGGAGTTGTCGTTGTCGTTGTCGTGGATGTCTGACATGGATGATCCGTTCTGTGGTTTGTTTGTTTTTAGGCAAAGCTTCTCCCCTGCCCTGGCTCTGCGGTTTTGCAGAGGGTCAGGGCCTTGGACGAAACTGTCGATGGGTTGCGGCTAGTTCAGCGTTTGCCGTGCATGCGAATGCATCCACGCTGCTGGTCGTGCCTGCCAGCCACAGGGCGGCGGTTGGGCTTCGGTGTTGCTGCTGACATCCCCGTTGAAGCCACGGTCATCGGCGCTGTTGCGACGTTGGGTATTGCCCATGGTGCCGCGTGGCTTGGGTTGGAGCTGGGGTGTATCGGCGATGGGAACGTATATCGCGCGACCACTACCCTGGTCCTTGGATTCCACCAAAGGCCCTTGGCCCAACTGGCTCGCCAACAGTCGCTCCATGGCAGAGCCATCCTGGCGGGTGAGATTGGGAACGTAGCGGCTGTAGACCCTAAACAGCATCTCGGTACTGGTGTGTCCGAGCTGGCGTGCGATCCACTCAGGGGCTTCGCCGGATGCCAGCCACAAGGTGGCTGCCGTATGGCGCATCTGATATGGCCGACGCTTCTTGAGGTCCAGGTGGCGTAAGAGCGGATACCAGATGCGGTCCGAGAAGTTCTTGTTGTCCAGCGGCAGGCCCTGCTGGTTGCAGAAGACGTACTCGGATACCTTGCCGGTCACCTTGAACTGGGCTTGCAATGCGTCCCACACCGGCTGGCTCATCTGGATGTCACGCTGAGAGCCATCGGTCTTGGTGTATTCGTCTTCACCCAGAACGAAGGTTTCGCGAACGCGCAGGATGCGCAGGTCGAAGTCCACGTACTTCCATTTGAGGCCATGCACTTCACCGGTGCGCATGCCGGTCAGGAACCGGGTGGTGAAGTAGTCCTTGTAGTCGGGGCGGACAGTGGCCACGATGCGCTGCATGTCGACCAGGCTGAAAGGATCGACATCGGTCTTACGCAGACGCAAGGTCTTGATGTTGGTCGTGGGCGAAGTAAACTCGAAGCGGTCGGCAGCTTCGTTGAGTATTTGGCGCAGCAGTCCAATGATTTCGTTGATGCGTTTGGGTGAGAGCCCTTCTTTATCTCCGCGACCTTTAACTTTGGCGAGTGTGGCGCGGAATGCAAGAACGTCAGCCTTGGTGATACTGCCGACCACCTTGCCTCCGAATTGGGGGATCAGACGACCGTTCAAGGTCGACAGCAGGGACTTGATATGGCTGCGGCGCCATTCGATGCTGTGTTCGTCTACCCATTGGTTGGCGAAGTCTTTGAAAAGAGGACCGACTTCTTCGGACTTTTCGACTAGTAA
>JBDTAG010000174.1:0-4954 GCA_039924745.1 Rhodoferax sp. | reverse complement strand
GAATTTTGGAGCGGGCACGACCAGTGCGAACGAATCCCAGCCATGCCGGATTCGGTGTGGCGATGGGTTGTGTAAGTACCTCCACCACATCGCCGTTTTTCAATTCGGTGCGCAGCGGGACTTGTTCGCCGTTAATACGTGCAGATACAGTCTTATCGCCGACATTGCTGTGAATAGCATAAGCAAAGTCGACGACCGTGGCACCCCGAGGCATGGCCATGATTTGGCTTTTGGGAGTAAAAACATACACCGCATCGGGGAACAGATCGACCTTGACGTGGTCCCAAAATTCGCCGGCATCACGGGTTTCGTCTTGTATATCCAACAGAGATTGCAGCCACTTGGTGCCCAACCTGTCAGACGGTGCGTCTTCCGGGCTATTGACCTTATAGAGCCAATGCGCTGCAACCCCGGATTCGGCCACTAGATGCATGGCTTGGGTCCGCATTTGAAATTCGACATTCACGCCCGATGGCCCGACCAAGGTAGTGTGTAGCGACTGGTATCCGTTGAGTTTTGCAATGGCAATATGGTCTTTGAATTTTCCTGGCAACGGCTTGTATAGCTGGTGTAAGACGCCTACTGCGGTGTAACAGTCTATTACAGTTGGTAAAATGACTCTAAAACCGTAAATATCCGTTACCTGGGCAAAGCTCAAGTGCTTGCTATCCATCTTCTTGTAGATGGAGTAGAGCGTTTTTTCGCGTCCGGCAATACGCACGTTGATGCCGGCGTTTGCAAACGCTGCCTCTACTTCTTTGTCCACTTTCTGGATCAGGTCACGGCGGCGGCTACGGGCTTTGGCGACAGCTTTGGCCAAAGTGTTGTATCGCCATGGTCGCAAGTAGCGGAATGACAGGTCTTGCAGCTCGCGGTACGTCTGGTTCAAACCCAAACGGTGCGCAATGGGCGCGTAAATCTCCAGCGTTTCTGACGCAATACGCCCCCATTTGCTACGGGGCACGTCACCCAAGGTGCGCATATTGTGGGAGCGGTCGGCTAGCTTGATCAAGATCACGCGCACATCACGGGCCATGGCCAACAGCATTTTTCGGAAGGATTCGGCTTGGTTTTCCTCGCGGGTGTTGAACTGCAACTTGTCGAGCTTGGTCAAGCCATCGACCAATTCGGCTACCGGCGAGCCAAAGCGCTCGATCAATTCGGCCTTGGTAACCCCGCAGTCTTCCAGAGCGTCGTGCAGCAGCGCGGCCATCAGGGCTTGTGCGTCGATCTTCCATTCAGCGCACTGTGCCGCGACGGCGATGGGGTGGGTAATATAGGGCTCGCCGTTGTTGCGCAACTGGCCCAGATGGGCCTGGTCGGCAAAACGGTAAGCCTGACGGACTTTCTCCAGATCTTCTGGCGACAAGTAGTCGAGCTTGGAGATCAGTCCGGCAAAACTGGCAGCCGCAGCGTTGGCCGCAGCCGGATCCATCGCGGCCTCAGCTTCGGCGCTGGAAGCAGCTGTATCTTTACGTTGCGGTGGTTTGGCTGGGTTTCCCATGCTGTAAATGTAGCGCTCTACCTAAGCGAGCACAGCCAAAGGGCCAAAAAAAAGCACCGCGTACGGTGCTTTTTTGGGAGCGCCAAGGCTCAGAGAGGGACTTTTTTCAGCATTTCAATACCGATTTTGCCAGCAGCGATTTCGCGCAGTGCGGTAACGCCAGCTTTGTTTTTGCTCTCAATTTTGGGCGTATGGCCTTGGTTGAGCATGCGGGCGCGGTATGTGGCTGCCAGCACCAATTGGAAACGGTTGGGGATCTGCACCAGGCAGTCTTCTACAGTAATACGGGCCATGGAGTTCTCCGAAAGACTAAGGGATAAGCAACGCTTGGAATGTTTCGGCTCTGGCACGACGCTGCGCTGCAAATTTGAGCCGCTGGGAGTGAACAATGGCCTTCAAATCGAAAAGCGCACGGTCAAACAGCTCGTTGATTATAACGAAGTCGAATTTGCCGGCCTGCGCGACCTCAATTGCGGCATTTTTCATCCGCACATCGATCACCTCGGGCGCGTCTTCGCCACGGCGTTCTAACCGTGAGCGCAACTCTTCCCAACTGGGGGGCAAGATGAATATGGAGATCGCGTTGGCGAAGATTTTTTTGATCTGAATCGCGCCCTGGTAATCGATTTCCAGGATCACATCGGCGCCTTGGGACATCCGCTCTTCAATGGCGCGCTTGGAGGTGCCGTATCGGAAATTGTGTACGTTGGCCCATTCGACGAAACCGTTGGCGGCCACCATGGCGTCAAACTCTTGTTCGGACACAAAAAAGTATTCACGGCCATGCTTTTCTTGCCCCCTGGGCGGGCGCGTGGTGTGCGATACCGAAGGCTGCACATGCGAATCGAGTTCCAGCAACGCTTTGACCAGGCTGGATTTTCCGGCCCCGCTAGGGGCTGCGACGACAAAAAGATTACCGGGGTAGTCCATAGACAGTAGGGCTATGAGGCAGTTTGAAGATCGCTCTATTCTATGTTCTGAACCTGCTCGCGCATCTGCTCGATCAGCACCTTCATGTCCACCGAAATGTGGGTCAGTTCCAGCGCCGCAGATTTCGAACCCAAAGTATTGGCCTCGCGGTGCAATTCTTGTATCAAAAAGTCCAGCCGTTTACCGATTTCACCGCCCTTGTTGATCAGGCGTTCCAGCTCGTCCAGGTGCGAACTGAGCCGGGTGATCTCTTCGGCCACGTCGATGCGAATGGCAAACGCAGTGGCTTCTGTCAGGGCACGATCCTGCGCCGCTTCGGGCAGGGTGGCACCGTCCGTCAGCGCCATAGCCTCTTTCCAGCGGGTCAGGAAGCGTTGGCGGTTTTGCTCCACCAATTGGGGGATCAACGGCACGGCCTTTTCGGCCAAACTGCGCAACTGGGTTATGTGGTCTAGCAACATGGCTGACAGGCGGGCGCCTTCGCGTTGGCGTGACCCCAGCAGAGCCTTGAGTGCCTTGTCCGCCAGCGGTACGACCACCGAAGCCCAATCATGTGAGCCCGTTTGCTCCGCGGCAGACAGGCGAATCACGTCGGCTACGCTCAAAGGTGTCGCGTTGGGCAACCAAGCCTTGACGTTGTCCTGCACCGCGTTGAGGCGCTGCAACATGCGGGGTGTGGGCTCTGCAATGTTGCTGGAGGCTTGCATCTCGATCGAGGCGCGCACTTCGACCTTGCCGCGTTTGAGGCAACCCACCAAAAGGTCGCGCAGCGCGGGTTCAAACTGGCGCAAATCTTCGGGCAGGCGAAACGACAAGTCCAGAAAACGGCTGTTCACCGAACGTATCTCCAGACCCAATTGTCCGGCTGGGCCTTTGGGCTCGCCTTCGGGTGTGGTGGAGCCTGTGCTGTGCTGTGCACTGGCGTAACCTGTCATGCTATAAACTGGCATTGCATATTCTCGGTTCGTGAAACGGCCCTGAGAATAACCCGGTTCAGACGTATCAGACAGGCGTGTAACTCTTAATTTATGTCGAAGGTCAAACCAGCACCCCTACCCCCAGACACCACGATTGGCGGCTATCGCATCATTCGCAAAGTGGCTGCGGGCGGCTTCGGCCTAGTGTATTTGGCATTGGATGCCGATGGCCAACGGGTTGCCATTAAAGAGTACTTGCCGTCGTCACTGGCATCCCGGGCGCCGGGCGAATTGCTGCCCCAGGTGCAGCCGGAAAAGCTGTCGTTGTACCGTTTGGGTCTAAAAAGCTTCTTCGAAGAAGGCCGCTCGCTGGCCCAAATCTCTCACCCCTCCGTGGTGAGCGTGCTGAACTTCTTTCGTGAAAACGAAACCGTCTACATGGTGATGAACTACCTGGAGGGCGGCGCCCTGCAGGATTTCATCGTCACCGCGCGCGACCTCAAGCAGAGCAAGGTGTTCCGCGAATCCACCATCCGCTCGCTGTTTGACGAAATCCTGCGCGGCTTGCGCATCGTGCACCAGCACAAGATGCTGCACTTGGACATTAAACCCGCCAACATCTTCATCACCGACGACAACAAGTCAGTATTGATCGACTTTGGCGCGGCCCGCGAAGTGCTGAGCAAAGAGGGCAACTTCATCCGCCCCATGTACACGCCCGGTTTTGCCGCCCCCGAGATGTACCGGCGCGATGCCTCCATGGGCCCGTGGACCGACATCTACGCGATTGGCGCGTGTATCTACGCCTGTATGCAGGGCTTTCCGCCCAACGAAGCGCCACAGCGGCTGGAGAAAGACCGTATTGCAGTCGCACTGGCCCGCCTGCGCGGCGTCTACTCCGACAACCTGATCGAGGTGGTCGAGTGGTGCATGTCGCTGGACCCTTTGTCGCGGCCGCAATCGGTGTTTGCCTTGCAAAAAGAGTTGAGCCGTGAAGGTGAACGCCGCTACACCAAGCTCAGCGTTGGAGAAAAAGTGCGCATGCAGTTCGACACCATGGTGACCGACACCAAGCGCAGTGTGTTGGGTGTTGCGAACGCGGGTGTTAAACCAAAATGAATACATCCACGGTCACTGTGTTCCCTGCCCCCCAAGGGGGCATCGACCTCCTTGAGGCGGCTCTGCGAAAGTCGATATGAAATTCTCTGTATTCCAGATCAGCCGTAAGGGCGGTCGCGAAAAAAATGAAGACCGCATGGGGTATTGCTACACCAAAGCTTCGGGTCTTTTTCTGTTAGCCGATGGCATGGGCGGCCACCCTGAGGGCGAAGTGGCCGCGCAGATGGTGTTGCAGGCTATCTCTGCGTTGTACCAAAAGGAAGCCAAACCCGAAATCGAAGACCCCAAGGCCTTCTTTGACATGGCCATCTTGTCCGCACACCGCCAGATCCTGCGTTACGCCGCTGAAAAGCATTTGATGGATACGCCACGCACCACGCTGGTGGCGGCGATTGTGCAAGGCGGCTGCGCCCACTGGGTGCATTGCGGTGATTCGCGCCTGTACTTCGTGCGCAATGGCGAGCTTCTGGCCCGCACGCGGGAT
>JBDTAG010000173.1:0-2841 GCA_039924745.1 Rhodoferax sp. | reverse complement strand
ACACCGGTACCCGTCAAGCCGAAGCTCGTAGTACCGGTTCCTGCACCCGTAGAAGAGACCAGTTTTGTTGATGGACTATTGAGCAACCCATGGCTGCCCTACGGCGCGGGCGCATTTATCGTCCTTTTAGGTGGGTTCGCGTTTTGGCGGACACGCCAACGCAAGAAAAATCTGTCCAACATGGACAGCTCTTTTTTAGAGAGCCGATTGCAACCTGATTCATTCTTTGGTGCCAGTGGCGGTCAGCGCGTCGACACCAACAACGAACATTCCGTTTCGGGTTCCTCCATGGTCTATTCCGCCAGCCAATTGGATGCGGCTGATGACGTAGATCCTGTTGCTGAAGCTGACGTCTATTTAGCCTATGGGCGTGACCTGCAAGCTGAGGAAATTCTCCGTGAAGCAGTGCGCACCAACCCGGCTCGGCTCGCAATTCACACCAAGCTCTTGGAAATATTCGCCAAGCGCCGTGATGCCAAAAACTTCGAAGCCAGTGCAACACAAGCTTTCCAGTTAACCGGTGCCAACAGCCCGGATTGGACACGCATTTGCGAAATGGGCATGGGCTTTGATCCCGGCAACCCGTTGTACCAACCGGGCGGAGCACCCTCACACGGCGGTACGCAACCTGTTGTAACGAACTCGAGCTTTGGCAATAGCACCATACCTCAGCCCGTGCGTGCAGACGTAGGCGAAGCCTTATCCGGTACCGACCTAGATCTTGATCTGGACTTTTCGCTGGACGAGGATCCCAAACATGCGCCAACCCACAGCGACGTGGGCAATGATCACTTCAGCCCAGTAAAGGTTGAACAAACCGTCGCCCTGCTTGCGGCTCACGCTGTCGATTCGCATGCTGTCGACTCGCACGCACCAATGGATTTGGACTTCGAAATGCCAGCCGAAGTCCCAGTCGTGGCACAAACGATGCACGTTGCTGCACCTGTGCTGCATGAAGAGCAGAGTACTTTGCCCGAAATTTCCATGTCAATGGATCTTGACGAGCCTTCGCCTGTCGTTCACAAACCTCTGCCCGACTTCAATGCGACAACGCCCATGCCAGTGGCAGCAGCAACACCGCATATAGATGCTTTGGACTCTGGCATGCTGGAATTCGATATGGGCTCTTTGTCGCTCGATCTGGATGGCCCTGTTTCGGAGCAACCCACAGCATCGGACCATCTGAGCGAAGACCCGTTAGAAACAAAGCTGGCACTGGCAGACGAGTTCGTCTCCATTGGTGACGAAGACGGTGCGCGCGCCTTGATCGAAGAAGTGGTTGCAGAAGCCACCGGTGAGATGCGCGCCAAAGCACAACGCGCACTGGCCAACCTGAGCTAAGTCTGCCCTCTTGGGCAGACGGTGCTCCTGACGCATACACGTTGTGGTGAGGATCGCGCTAGGTATAAGCTACAACGGTCAGGCCTATCAAGGCTGGCAAAGCCAGCTTTCAGGCCAAACTGTTCAAGACAAGCTGGAAACGGCGTTGGGCAAATTTGCAGCCCAACGCGTGTCCACTCTGTGTGCCGGTCGCACCGATTCTGGCGTGCACGGCATCATGCAGGTGGTGCACTTTGACACCCTGCTGGAACGCGACACCCACTCCTGGGTACGCGGCACCAATGCCAATTTGCCCAAAGACATCGCCGTGCAATGGGCAGTCGTTCCACCCGATGGATTCCACTGCCGCGCTTGCGCAACATCGCGACGCTACGCCTACGTGCTGTACGAATCACCGGTTCGCCCCAGCATAGACCTGGGTCGTGTGGGATGGGCCTTTCGCGCACTAGACCTTGACGCCATGCGCAAAGCGGCGGACATACTGCTGGGCGAGCACGACTTCACATCCTTTAGAGCGTCTCAATGCCAGGCACTAAGCCCCGTTAAAAACCTAATGGAAATATCGTTCAGCAAACGCGGCTCTTACTGGCGCATCGAATTCGAAGCCAACGCCTTTCTGCATCACATGATCCGCAACATCATGGGTTGCTTGGTACAGATCGGGCAAGGCAAGCAATCCCCCGAGTGGATGGCCGAGTTGTTGGCCGCTCGCGACCGACGTTTCGCCGCACCGACATTTTCGCCCGATGGCTTATATTTTTTGGGCCCGCACTACGATCCCAAGTGGGGTATCCCCAACCGGGCGCCTGAGTATGATGGTCTACCATGATCCTTCCGCTTCGAACCCGAATCAAAATCTGCGGCCTAACCCGTGAAGAAGACGTGGACTCGGCCGCCGCCGCCGGTGCCGACGCTATCGGATTCGTTTTGTACCCCAAAAGTCCTCGTGCAGTCAGTATCGAACGCGCGGCCGAACTGGCCAAACGGCTTCCCCCTTTCATAACGCCAGTGCTGCTGGTGGTCAACGCTACCGCTACAGAAGTGATAGCGGCGTGTTCAATGATTGCGGGGGCTATCGTTCAATTTCATGGTGATGAAAGTCCAGAACACTGCCATCAAGCAACGCAGCAGAGCAGACGACCTTGGCTGCGTGCGGCACGAATACCCTTAGACGACACCGCATCCCGCTTTGACCTCGTACAATTCTCTAACGATTACTCAAACGCCCAGGCCATCCTGCTCGACGCCCATGTCGACGGATTTGGCGGCGGCGGCAAGGCATTCAATTGGTCACTTCTTCCTCCAAGCGTCAACGCTCACCTCGTCTTGAGTGGTGGACTCACACCTGCAAACGTGGGCGATGGGATCGCGCAGGTTCGGCCGCGCTGCAAAACGCTGGCCGTGGACGTGAGCTCCGGCGTAGAAGCCGTTGACGCTCAGGGCAAGCCCCTCAAGGGCATCAAAGACCCCGAAAAAATTCGCCAGTTTGTCGCCGCCGTG
>JBDTAG010000172.1:0-3216 GCA_039924745.1 Rhodoferax sp. | reverse complement strand
ATTGCGCCACCGCCAGTGGGCACGCCCAAGAACTGGGCCGTGTACCGCAGCCGGTTTATTGATTCGGTGCGCATCAATGCGGGGGTCAAGTTTTGGCAAGACAACCGCGAAACCCTGGAACGGGCTGAGCGGCAAACAGGGGTGCCAGCGTCCATCATCGTCGGCATCATCGGCGTGGAAACCATTTACGGCCAGCAAATCGGCAGCTACCGGGTCATGGACGCGCTCAGCACCCTGGCCTTTGACTTTCCTGCCCAACATCCACGCGCCAAAGAGCGCGCAGCCTATTTTCAGTCCGAGTTGGAAGCCTTTCTGGCACTAACCAACCGAACCGGCACCGATCCACTGGCGCTGCGCGGCAGCTACGCTGGAGCAATGGGCCTGCCGCAGTTCATGCCATCGAGTTGGGCCAAGTACGCTGTCGATTTTGATGGCGACGGCCGTATCGACCTGTTCCACAGCGCTGCCGATGTGATTGGCTCGGTAGCAAATTACTTCAAGGTCTTCCAGTGGCATGCGGGTATGCCGACCCACTATGCGGTTCAAATGAACGCAGTAGGAATCGACAAAGCGGCACTGCTGGCACCCGACATACTGCCGACTTTCACCGCAGCAACCATGGCTGCCATGGGCGTGGGAATGGACGACAAAGCCTTGCAACATGTTGGCCCGTTGGCACTCGTAGAGCTGCAAAACGGCGATGCACCGCCACTGTACGTGGCGGGCACCGAAAACTTTTACGCCATCACCCGCTACAACTGGAGCAGCTATTACGCACTGGCTGTGATTGAATTAGGCCAGGAAGTAGCTGCCGCCATGTCAAAATAAGCCATGATAGAACCCACCCTGTCGGATGTGAAACCCGTCCCGGAAGAAGATGTCACGACCACGCTCTACCGAGCGGCCATCGGTCCGGTCAGCTCTGGGTACTACCTTCCCATCTTTACGCGCTTTGAAGCAGCCGACCACGGCGGCATCAGTTGGAACACGGCTGCCAGCCTGCTGACCCTGAACTGGCTGGTATTCCGCAAGCTATGGGTAGCAGCCTTGGCTTATGTGAGCATCATCGTCGCTCTCGCGCTGTTGGTGTTTGGCATTGGGCACGTCGTGCTTCAGTTTTCCGACACGTTGATGATGATCCTGGGCTTGGGTTTTGGCCTGGCGGCTTTTGTGTTGCCCGGTCTCTTTGGCAATACGCTGTTCCATACTGAATGCCGCAAGGCCATGTCCAAAGCGTTGGTGGGCAGCGCCAATGTGGCCGACGCCCGCGACGCTTTATTGCGCCAAGCCAGCACACGCCGCCGCGCCATCTGGTTGGCCGCTGCCAATGCCGCATGCCTGTTGATCGGGGTGGTGGTCTATTTGCAAGTGGCCGCGCTCAGCTCCATAACCGTCATGCCACAAGGCGCAGTGGAAACCAGTCCCACATCCCTTCGGCGCGCGATGGACGGTGCATCTACTCCCATCACTCCCATAACACCTATTTCCGCCATTTCTCCGATGGCGCAGGCCAGCGATACCGCACCTGCCCCTGCGCTTGCGCTTGCGGCCAGTGCAGCGGCTTCCGCAGTGGTCGCCGCTGCTTCCGCTCCTGAAGCGCCCGCGTCGGTAGCCACACCAGCGGCCAGTGAACCACAATCACACTCGGTGGCAGCGGTCAAAAGCACTGCAGCACCCAAGGAAGACCCCAAACCCAAAAAGCAAGCCGCTGCATCGAAAAAAGCCAAGCCTGTCGCATCCGCCATTGCATCGAAAAAAGCAGGCAGCAGACCCTTCTTTATCAACGTGGGGCTCTTCTCGGTACCCGAGAACGCCGCACGTGCCAACGCAAAGCTGTTGGAGGCGAAACTACCCTCCGTGGTGAAAGAACTCAAATCCACCAAGGGCCGCCAGATCCGCGTGCGGGTCGGTCCGCTGGCCAGCCAGGAAGCGGCTGAGGCTGCCGCCAAAAAGATCAAGGCCCTCGACCTGGAGGCCTCCATCATTCACCCCTGAGTCAGGGGTTTTCGAGGCGCTCGTATTCGGCTATGACCTGCGCGCCGATCAGCAACAGCGCCGCCACAACTTCCATGCAAAACAGCGCCACCACAGCGGTGGTTAACGAGCCATACACCACACTCGTCTTGGACAACGTGGTGAAGTACCAAACCAGCAGATGCCGGATGATCTCCCACACCGAACTGGCTGCCAGCCCACCCAGTAGAGCGTGGCGCACTGGCATGCGCCCCACTGGCAGGGTGAGGTAGATCGAGGCCACGATCAGCGTCTCGGCCGCAAAACCGATCAGGTAAAAAAACAGACCCGACACGCCAACCAATGACAAGTCATAGCCAAAAAAGGGAATGTTTTCCTGCGCCAAAGCTTGCAGGCCGATAGTGGCCACGGTTAGCACCAGCAAGGCAATGCCCAACGCCAGCACAAAACAGTAGGGCAAGATGGCCGAGACCAGCTTGTGGCGCTTTTTGGTCAGCTCGCGGTGCACAAAAATCTGGCCCATGGCTTTCTCCAAAATGCCAAATGCCAGCGAGCTAAAAAACAGCATGATCACCAATAGCACCACCCCTATCGTGACCCGGTTATCCAAAAATATTTGGATGTCACCCAAAACCGCTTTGGACTGGCTGGGCACCAGCCATTCAAGATACCGCCCCAATGCGGACAGCAATTCAGACTGGTTCACCCAGTGCGACAGCGCGATAACCGACAGGATCAGCAACGGCACCATGGACAGCAGCGCATAGTACGCAATGGCGCCAGCCAGCATCATCCCCTGGTTGGCATTGAAGGCCCGTAAAACCTGGAGCGCAAAACCCAGAGGGTGCGCCAATATATGCCGTGCCGCTTTACTGGACGGTACGCTTGGCAAGCGCATCAATCGTGCACCACCCCATCAAAAATAGGGTGCAAGGCAATCAACCAACTATCGACTTCGCTCTCATCAATGCCCAAGCAAGCCATGCAGGCGGGCGCGTGCAAGGCCCATTCGCGCTGCTCGCCAATGCCCTCGTGCAAGCCCACCAAATGTTCTGCGACCAAGCCCATAGCCACCAGCATGCGTATTTCAGCCAGTATGGTTTTGTCCGACAGCACGGTGAAATCATGGTGTACCCGCACCGCTTGGTAAATCGGTGTGGGCAGACGCCACGTGCGCGCAACCAGGGCACCGACCACGGCATGGTCGGTTTTGTGCGCAGCGTTTTCGGTCTCGGTGAAGCT
>JBDTAG010000171.1:0-5361 GCA_039924745.1 Rhodoferax sp. | reverse complement strand
ATGACTGGCGTGCCATCGGCGCCCAAGCGCGGAGCGCAAAGTGATGCATTGGTCCATGGCGCGACACAAAAGGCAGAGTCGCCACTGGCTGCGAATTTCTCTCGGGTTTCTTACTACCGGGGTGGGGTGGAGAAGAAGCACCGCTACTTCGGTCCGTACCCCAGCGCGTGGGCGGTCAAAGAAGCCATTTTGTTGATGCAAAAGGTGTTCCGTCTGCGCACCTGCGAAGACCCGGTTTTCAGCAACCGCAGCCGCCCGTGTTTGCTGTACCAGATCAAACGCTGTTCGGCGCCGTGTGTGGGGCATATTTCGGCTCACGACTATGCCGAGGATGTGGCCAATGCTGAGAAGTTCTTGCGCGGGGATGCCAAGGAGGTGATGCGCCACCTGGAATCGCGGATGATGGCGCACTCCGACAAACTGGAGTTTGAGCAAGCGGCAGAGTTACGTAACCAGGTTGCCGCTCTGTCCAACGTGTTGCACCAGCAGGCCATGGACAACGTGGAAGACCGCGACGTGGACATCCTCGCCGTCAAGGTGCAGGGTGGCAAGGCCTGCGTCAACCTGGCCATGGTGCGCGGCGGCCGGCATCTGGGAGACCGGCCATACTTTCCTGCGCACATAGAGGATGCAGTTGGCTTGACCGAGGAGGACGAGGGCGATGCGCCGCTGGCATCGGTCGAGGTCCAAATTTTGCAGGCCTTTTTGTCGCAGCATTACATCGAAGTGGCCATGCCACCAACTCTCATCGTCAGCGAGCCGGTGAGCAAAGTGTTGCTCAAAACACTGTCCGAACAGGTGGGGTTCAAGGTCAGCGCCATCCACCAGCCACGCGAACAGCGCAAGGCTTGGCTGGAGATGGCACAGACCAACGCAGCGCTGCAACTGGCACGCTTGCTAGCCGAAGAGGGGTCACAACAAGCGCGCACACGTGCACTCGCAGAAGCACTTGATTTGACCTTGGACAATTTGGACGCCTTGCGTGTGGAATGCTTCGATATCTCGCACACGGCGGGCGAGGCTACGCAGGCCTCCTGCGTGGTGTTCCACCACCACAAAATGCAAAACGTTGAATACCGTCGCTTCAATATTGAGGGCATCACGCCAGGCGACGATTACGCTGCCATGCGCCAGGTGCTGACACGGCGTTACAGCAAGGTCGCCGAAGCGTTAAAAGAAGCCAAGCACGATGGACAAACGCCGTCTGGCACCGCGCGCTTGCCGGATCTGGTTCTGGTGGATGGTGGCAAGGGCCAGGTGTCCATGGCGCGCGAAGTGTTTGAACAGTTGGGGCTGGATCTGTCGTTAATCGTTGGCGTTGAAAAAGGGGAGGGTCGCAAGGTTGGCCTGGAAGAGCTTGTGTTTGCAGATGGGCGAGACAAGGTCTATTTAGGTGCCGATTCCGCCGCCCTGATGCTGGTGGCCCAGATACGCGACGAAGCCCACCGCTTTGCCATTACGGGCATGCGCGCCCAGCGCGCCAAGGTGCGGGTGGGTGGCGGCAAGCTGGAAGAGATTCCTGGGGTCGGCCCTAAGCGCCGCGCAAAATTGCTGCAACGTTTTGGGGGTGTGCGTGGCGTTGCATTGGCCAGTGTTGACGACATCGCAACAGTCGATGGGGTCTCCAAGGAGTTAGCGGAAGAAATCTACCGTGCGTTGCATTAGCCGTGCCACAATCAAATCATGTTTATGACCATACCAACCATCATGACGTGGACCCGCATTTTTGCGATTCCACTGATCGTCGGGGTGTTTTATTTACCTGACTCGATGGCGACTGTGGCTGAGAAAAATCTCATCGCTACAGTCATGTTTGTGGTGTTTGCTGCAACTGACTGGCTCGATGGGTATTTGGCACGCAAACTGAACCAGACCTCCTCTTTTGGCGCTTTTCTTGACCCGGTGGCGGATAAATTTTTGGTGTGTGCTTGTGTGTTGGTGTTGGTGCACTTGGGGCGCGCCGATGTGTTTGTAGCACTCATCATCATCGGTCGAGAAATCGCGATCTCTGCACTACGCGAGTGGATGGCCCAGATTGGTGCGTCCAAAAGCGTCGCTGTGCACATGATCGGTAAACTCAAGACTGTGGCGCAAATGGTTGCAATTCCGTTTCTGCTGTTTGACGGTATGCTGTTTGAAAGCATCAACACACACCAATGGGGTGTCTGGTTGATCTGGGCTGCAGCCGTGCTGACTATTTGGTCCATGGTTTATTACCTGCAAAAGGCCGTGCCCGAAATCCGTGCTCGCACCCAATAGCGCGCGCACCATTTGAGCGCGCAGCGTGTGTGCTTTCAGCACAGTGCTGTTTTGCGTTACCACATTTTTTCTTGATTTTTGGGTCAAATTTTCGTAACAAATGCGACTAGAATCTGACTCCGCACCGTTGTAAAGCTGCATGGCGTATTGACATGGAAATGCCCCATGGCTTTAATAGGATGCAGCAGCTTTGGTTGCTACAAATGTGATCAGAACAGCGACAAGCCCGTTTCTGGGATGGAACGAGAATGCGAGAGCTGCTTCTGGTGATAAAAATATTTGAAGAGACAATTCGATTAACTCTGCTTCCTACAAGGGGTCTTTGTGAATAAAACCGAACTGATTGAGCACATCGCAAAACATGCCGACATATCCAAGGCAGCGGCTACGCGGGCTCTGGAATCTACTATTGGAGCGGTTAAAACCACTTTGAAAAAGGGTGGTTCGGTATCACTGGTGGGATTTGGTACATTTGCGGTCGGGAAACGTGCGGCACGCACCGGTCGTAATCCGCGTACTGGCGATGCGATTAAAATCAAGGCTGCCAAGGTTCCCAAGTTCCGTCCAGGTAAAGCATTGAAAGATGCTCTGAATTGATTGTGTAGTTTATGTGGGGTGATTAGCTCAGTTGGTAGAGCGGCGCCTTTACACGGCGTAGGTCGGCGGTTCGAGCCCGTCATCACTCACCACCCCCACAGCAAAGGCGAACATGAATTGTTCGCCTTTTTGTTTTTTTGATGGAGATGTAGCGCATGTTTGAATTTGTTCGCAAGCACACGAAGGTCATGATGCTCCTCATGTTCTTGATGATCATTCCCGCGTTTGTGTTGGTCGGTGTGGATGGATTCAAGAGCATCAAGGCTGGTGGCGATGCTGTGGCCACAGTGGGTAGTGAAAAGATTACCCAAACTGAGTGGGATGCAGCCCACAAGAATGAAGTAGACCGCTTGCGCGCACAGATGCCCAATCTGGATGCCAAACTGTTGGAGTCTCCCGAAGCACGCTATGTCACGTTAGAACGCCTGGTCCGTGAAAAGGTGTTGGCAGACGCCGTGCAAGACGAAGGACTCAACACAACCGATGCACGTTTGGCCCGTGAACTGCAACAAAGCCCAACGATTGCCGCCATGCGCAAGCCCGATGGATCGCTGGACATCGAGCGGTATCGCCAATTCGCTGCTAGCCAGGGTATGACCACGGATGGCTTTGAAGCCCGCGTGCGCAGCCAGTTGTCTGAGCGCCAGGTAGAAGCTGGTTTGTTGAACACTGCTTTTTCTCCACCTGCTTTGCCAGAAGTGTCTTTGAACGCTTTCTACGAACGCCGTGAAGCACAGATCACACGCTTCAACCCTGCCGACTATGCCAGCAAGGTAAATCCAACCGATGCGGAAATTGAAGCCTTCTACCAGTCGAATCAAGCCCTGTTCAAGTCACCGGAGTCAGCCAACATTGAGTACGTCGTGCTTGACTTGGACACGGTCAAGAAATCTATTTCACTGAATGAAGCGGATGTCAAAACTTACTACGAACAAAATGTGGCGCGACTCAGCGGCAAAGAAGAACGACGTGCCAGCCACATTTTGATCAATGCACCGAAAGACATGCCCGTTGAAGAACGCAAAAAGGCGCGTGCCAAAGCGGAAGAGTTGTTGGCCGAAGTGCGCAAGGCGCCCGATAGTTTCGCAGATGTGGCACGCAAAAACTCTCAGGACTCCGGCTCGGCTCCAAACGGTGGTGATCTGGATTTCTTCGGCCGCGGTGCAATGGTGAAGCCGTTTGAAGATGCTGCCTTTGCCATGAAAAAAGGTGATATCAGTGATGTGGTGGAGTCTGATTTCGGCTTTCACATCATCAAAATCACGGATACCAAAATACCGAAACAAAAAAGCTTTGAAGAATTGCGGCCCATGATTGAAGCTGATTTGAAACAGCAGCAAGCGCAAAGCAAGTTTGCCGAGGTTGCCGAGCGTCTTAAATTGGAGATCAAAACAGCTAGCAACTTGCAGCGCAAGCCTGTGCCTGGTGTGACAGGTTTACTTGCCAATCCCAAGTTTTTGGCAGCCGTTTTCAGCCCTGATTCTTTGGAGAAGAAGCGCAATACTGAAGCCGTTGAAGTGGGTCCTAACCAGTTGGCAAGTGCACGTATTACCCAGTACACACCCGCAAGCACACATCCCTTGGCTGATGTGCGACCTGCCGTGAAAGCCCGTTTGATTGCCAGTCAATCGGCTGAGCTAGCTAAAAAAGATGGCACCGAAAAGCTCGCTGTCTGGAAGACTGCTGCACCTGAACAACTGCCTGCAACCGTAACTCTCTCACGCGAAGGCGCGCAGACTGTTCCTGCACCGGTGTTGGATGCTGTGCTGCAAGCTGATACCACTACGTTGCCCACATGGGTTGGCGTGGATCTGGGCGCGCAAGGCTATATGGTTGCACGTGTGAGCAAGGTGCTCCCGCGCAACACACCGGTAGCAGCAACTGCTGAGCAGGAACGCAAGCAATACGCACAATGGGTTGCGAATGCTGAAAACAAGGCGTACTACAAGATGCTGAGCCAACGTTTCAAAGCTGTCATCAAAGTGCCGCACCCTACAGCAAATGCTCTGGAACAACAAAGCTTGGCAGAATAAGGGAAAACACCCGCTATAATCTTGCATTCGCGGTGGCTGTAGCTCAGTTGGTAGAGTCCAGGATTGTGATTCCTGTTGTCGTGGGTTCGAGCCCCATCAGCCACCCCAAGTGATTGGTAAAAAGCCTGCTATCTAATCGATAGCAGGCTTTTTTATTCAAGAAAGAATCACCCATGAGCGACGAAACCAAAACCTGTCCGGTTTGCGCAGAGACCATTAAAGCCGCAGCGATCAAATGCCGGTTTTGCAATACAGATCTGACAGCTTACGCGACAGCTCAGGAATCCGTGGATGAGAAGATTCTGTTTGCTGGCCACCCGGCAGTCATTTTTTCGCTATGGCAATGGGCCGCTGTTCTTTGCACGCTAGGCATAGCCTATCTGTTCTATTGGGCGCAGCGCCTGTCTACACGATATGAGATCACAACCCAGCGTGTTCGAATTGAAAAAGGCATCTTGTCGAAGTCGAAGGA
>JBDTAG010000170.1:0-3154 GCA_039924745.1 Rhodoferax sp. | reverse complement strand
TGGCACCCAGTACGGTGCCGTTGGAATTGGTGGCTTCAGCAATCGACATCATGACGGTCACATACAACCAAGCGATAGGAACTTTGTACATTCGGTATAAGAGCCTGGGCGGCTGTAAGGTTTTTCGCCGCCATATGCGTAGATACTACGGTCTGCGCTAAGAACAAATGAAAAGGTGACAGTGTGACGCAAAACGCCCCCGAATTCTGGACCCAGGCCGCCCAGCAGTTTCAGCAGTCCATGACGGACAACTGGAGCAAAGCGGTGCAGTCCCTTCAAAACATGGATTTGGGTGCAAAGGGTGGCACCATGCCGGCAACCCACTCCGCACCGCCCGACATTCGCTTTGCGCCCGACAAGCTGCAAGCGCTACAGCAACAGTACATGCAAGATGCTATGGCGATGTTCAGCCAGGGCAACACAGCACCCACCGGCAGTGACAAGCGTTTTGCTGGCGAGGCGTGGGGCAGTAACCCGGTGGCTTCGTTCTCGGCTGCCGTCTACATGCTCAATGCCCGCACGATGATGGGCTTGGCCGATGCGGTGGAGGCCGATGCCAAAACCCGCAACCGCATCCGCTTTGCCATCGAACAGTGGATGGCCGCCGCAGCACCGAGCAACTTTTTGGCGTTCAATGCCGAGGCGCAAAAGAAGGCCGTCGACACCAAAGGTGAAAGCATTGCCAAAGGCATGCAAAATCTGTTGCACGACCTGCAGCAAGGGCACGTTTCGATGACGGACGAAAGTCTGTTTGAGGTCGGTAAAAACGTCGCCACCACCGAAGGTGCCGTGGTGTTTGAAAATGCATTCTTCCAACTGATCGAATACACACCGCTGACCACCAAGGTCTACGAGAAGCCATTCCTGATGGTGCCTCCGTGCATCAACAAGTTTTACATCCTCGATTTGCAGCCCGAAAACTCACTGGTTCGCTACGCTGTGGCGCAAGGGCACCGCACTTTCGTCGTGAGCTGGCGCAACCCCGATGCGTCGATGGAAAAGGCAACGTGGGACGACTACATCGAGCAGGCTGTGATCAAGGCTATTGCGGTTACGCAAGAGATCACCGGCGCGGCTAGCATCAACGCGCTGGGCTTTTGTGTGGGTGGCACGATGTTGGCCACAGCCCTGGCCGTGCTCGCAGCGCGGGGCGAAAAGCCCGTTGCGAGCGCGACTTTTTTGACCAGCTTGCTGGACTTCAGCGACACCGGCATTCTGGACGTATTCATTGACGAGGCCTTTGTCGAATACCGCGAGAAGGAAATGGGTCAAGGCGGCATGATGAAGGGCCAAGACTTGGCGAGCACGTTCAGCTTCTTGCGCCCGAACGATCTGGTTTGGAATTATGTGGTCGGCAACTACCTCAAGGGTGAGACACCACCGCCGTTTGACCTGCTGTACTGGAATTCTGACAGTACCAATTTGCCCGGCCCGTATTACGCCTGGTACGTGCGCAATACGTATTTGGAAAACAACCTGATCAAGCCCGGCAAACTGACCGTGTGCGGCGAGAAGCTGGACCTGAAGGCAGTGGATATTCCTGTGTACCTTTATGGCTCGCGCGAAGACCACATCGTGCCTATCGGCGGTGCCTACGCATCGAGCCAGGTATTGCCGGGCAAGAAGCGATTTGTGATGGGCGCATCAGGCCACATTGCTGGCGTCATCAACCCCCCGGCCAAGAACAAGCGCAGCCATTGGATTCGTGCGGATGGCAAGCTGCCCAAGACCCAAGCTGCGTGGTTGGAAGGTGCAGAAGAGCACCCCGGTAGTTGGTGGACGGACTGGTCCACCTGGCTCAAAAGCCATGCTGGCAAGCAAATTGCTGCGCCTAAAACTTACGGCAAAGGCAAGTACAAAGCTCTGCAGCCCGCACCAGGCAGTTACGTCAAGGCCAAGGCCTAAATGTGTTGCCCGCAACCCCACTCATTTTGACCACTGAAGGAAGATAAAAATGGAAGATATCGTCATCGTTTCAGCCCTGCGCACCGCCGTTGGCAAATTTGGCGGCTCGTTGGCCAAGACCCCTGCACCCGAGCTGGGCGCCGCTGTCATCAAGGCGCTAATGGCCCGCACCGGTCTGGGCGCAGACCAAATTGGCGAAGTCATCTTGGGCCAAGTGTTGGCAGCAGGCTCCGGACAAAACCCAGCGCGCCAATCGGTCATCAAAAGCGGCTTGGCCAAAGAGACGCCCGGGCTGACGATCAACGCCGTTTGCGGATCTGGTTTGAAGGCCGTCATGTTGGCCGCGCAGGCCATTGCTTATGGCGACAGTGACATCATCATCGCCGGTGGCCAAGAAAACATGAGCGCCGCGCCCCACGTGTTGCTGGGCAGCCGCGACGGCCAGCGCATGGGCGACTGGAAGATGACCGATTCCATGATCGTCGATGGCTTGTGGGACGTCTACAACCAGTACCACATGGGCATCACCGCCGAGAACGTGGCCAAGGCTTACAGCATCAGCCGCGAGGCGCAAGATGCGCTGGCTTTGGCCAGCCAGCAAAAGGCGGCCGCCGCGCAAGATGCGGGCAAATTTGTCGATGAAATCGTACCCTTCAGCATTGCGCAGAAGAAGGGCGACCCGATCGTCTTCGCGGCGGACGAATTCATCAACCGCAAGTCCAACGCCGAAGTGCTGGCTGGTTTGCGCCCCGCGTTCGATAAGACCGGTGGCGTGACCGCAGGCAATGCATCTGGCATCAACGACGGCGCAGCAGCCGTCATGGTGATGACTGCCAAGAAGGCGGCCGAACTGGGCCTGACACCGATGGGCCGCATTGCCAGCTTTGCCACCAGTGGGCTGGACCCGGCGCTGATGGGCATGGGACCCGTGTCGGCGTCCAAGAAAGCCTTGGCGCGTGCCGGCTGGACCGCGCAAGAGCTGGACCTGTTGGAAATCAACGAAGCCTTTGCCGCACAAGCCTGCGCTGTCAACAACGAGATGGGTTGGGACACTAGCAAGGTCAACGTCAATGGCGGTGCGATTGCCATCGGCCACCCCATCGGTGCGTCTGGTTGCCGTATTCTGGTGACCCTGTTGCACGAGATGCAGCGCCGCAATGCCAAGAAGGGTATTGCCAGCTTGTGCATTGGTGGTGGCATGGGCGTAGCGTTGACGATTGAACGGTAAGTGACGTTGGTCGAATTGGCT
>JBDTAG010000169.1:0-5639 GCA_039924745.1 Rhodoferax sp. | reverse complement strand
AAAAGCCACGCCGTGATTCCCTTGCCGGGCTTTAAGCCACAGTAGGCTATTAGAATCTCTAGCCACCGGGGAGATCGATGAAACAACTTGTATGGTTCTTTAAGTGGATGCTTAAAGCAGCCATTTTTTTTACCCTTTTCGCCTTCGCGCTGAATAACCAGCACGACGTCACTGTGCGCTTCTTCTTTGGCCAGCAGTGGACCGGGCCGCTGGTACTCGTCGTGCTGATTGCTTTCGCGATGGGACTGGTCATTGGGGTCTTGGGCATGGTGCCGCGCTGGTGGCAACATCGGCGCGCAGCTGCTCTGGCACGCAAGGAAACCACGGCCGCCTTGGCCGCCACACCGATGACGCCTGAGAAAGGCGCTTTACCCCAACAGCCGCCATATGGAATTTGATCTCAGCCTGTGGTTACTAGCGCTGCCAGTCGTCTTTGTACTGGGCTGGATCGCATCGCGGTTCGATATGCGCCAACTGCGCATTGAAAATCGCCAGGCCCCCAAAGCCTATTTCAAAGGCTTGAACTTCTTGCTCAACGAGCAGCAAGACCAAGCGATTGATGCATTTATCGAAGCCGTTCAAAACGACCCGGACACCTCAGAATTGCACTTCGCATTGGGCAATCTGTTTCGCCGCCGTGGCGAATACGAGCGCGCCGTGCGCGTGCACCAGCATTTGCTATCGCGTGGCGATTTGGCTCTGGACGACCGCCACCGTGCGCAACACGCGCTGGCATTGGACTACCTCAAGGCGGGGCTGTTGGACCGAGCCGAAGAAGCCTTGCTTAAGCTCGATGGCACGCGCTTTGAAGGCCAAGCCCGATTGGCGTTGTTAGCCAACTACGAACGCTCGCGCGACTGGGAGCACGCCGCCCTGATTGCACAAAAACTGGAATCTTCCGGCCAAGGCAGTTTCAAAGGCCGCTTGTCCCATTACCTGTGCGAACAATCGGCTACCTGCGTCACTGCAAACGATATGCCGCAGGCGCTAAAGCATCTGACTGAGGCCATGCACATCGCTCCCGATGCACCACGCCCGCGCATGGATCTCGCACGCTTACAAGCGCTGCAAGGTCAACCGGCATTGGCCTGCGAAACTTTGACTCAGGCAATCACCACCTCACCCGCAGCTATAGGACTGATTGCGCCCCTCTTGGCCAAAGTCGCTATTGAGGCAGGCCAAGTCGTGCGTGTATTGCCCCGGCTGAAGTCGATCTATGCGCACACGCCATCGCTCGATGTTCTGGATGCCATCGTCGCCTTGGAAGCCGCCAGCGGCGCACCCACTGCAACGGCCCGCGAATGGTATGCACGGCATTTGGAGTCAGAGCCTTCGCTGGTGGCCGCAGCCAAATGGATTGCCGGCGAAAAGCTGGAGCACGAACAGTTTCACCCCCAAGTGCAACGCGCGCTAGACCAAGCCGTTAAACCCCTAACCCGCTACCGCTGTGCCGCCTGTGGCTTTGAGGCCAAGCAGCATTTCTGGCAATGCCCCGGCTGCCAGACGTGGGATAGTTACCCCGCCCGTAGGGTTGAAGAGCTATGAATATTTCAAAAAAGCAAATGTCCACCGCGCAGGTGCTGGTAGTTGGCGACGTGATGTTGGACCGCTACTGGTACGGCGCAGTAGACCGCATTTCACCCGAGGCTCCAGTGCCCGTGGTTCGTATCACGCGGGAAGAAGAGCGCAACGGGGGTGCCGCGAACGTGGCCTACAACGTGGTCACACTGGGGGCGCAAGCATCGCTTTTGACCGTAGTGGGCGACGATGAAGCCAGCCACAAGCTCGAAGCGTTGGTCGCAAAAACCGGCATCCAACCGCATTTCGGACGTGATGCAGACCTCAAGACCACGGTCAAGCTGCGGGTGATTGGGCGCCAGCAGCAACTGCTGCGCCTGGACTTTGAGAACACGCCCAAAAATGAACTGCTGGCGTCGCAAACTGCAGCGTTTGAAAACCTGCTGCCATTGCATGGCGCGGTGCTTTTTTCTGACTATGGCAAAGGCGGCTTGGGGCATATCACCGACATGATTGCGCGCGCCCGCGCTGTTGGTAAACCGATATTCGTAGACCCGAAGGGGAGCGACTTTGCCCGCTACCAAGGCGCCACCGTCATCACCCCCAACCGTGCCGAATTACAACAAGTGATTGGCATCTGGCACGATGAGGACGAACTGCGCAGCAAGGTACACGCCTTGCGCACCGAATTCAATTTGGAGGCGATCCTATTGACCCGCAGCGAAGAAGGCATGACCTTGTTCGATAGCCAGGGCGAACTCCATGTCAGTGCCATGGCACGCGAAGTGTTCGACGTCACTGGCGCGGGCGACACGGTCATTGCCACCATGGCGGCACTGGTCGCTGCCGGCACCAGCCTGCGCGACGCCGTGCCTATTGCCAACCAGGCCGGTGGCATCGTGGTCGGTAAATTTGGTACGGCCACCGTCAGCTATGACGAGTTGTTTGCACAACGCTGAAAAAAGAAAGAAAGCTATGACACGCATCGTTGTAACGGGAGCCGCCGGTTTCATTGGCAGCAACATCATCAAGGGCCTCAACGCACGTGGCATCGACGACGTCATCGCCGTGGACGACCTCAAACAGGGCGACAAGTTTCGCAACCTGGCAGGCCTGCGCATCTCCGATTATGTGGACGCCGACACGTTTTATGACGCCTTTGCCAATGGAGCATACGGCCAAGTCGAAGCGGTGTTCCACGAAGGTGCTTGCAGCGACACCATGGAGCTGGACGGCAAATACATGATGGCCAACAACTACACCTTGTCGTGCCAATTGTTCCAAACCTGCCAGAAGCGGGGGACGCGTCTCTTGTATGCGTCGTCTGCTGCCACCTACGGCGGCTCAGACACGTTTCGTGAAGAGCCTGCCTTCGAGCGCCCACTCAACGTTTACGGCTACTCCAAACTCTTGTTCGACCAGCGCATGCGCCGGGAATGTGGCAACCAATTTGAGCGAACCAAGGCCGGCAAGACGAACCAGGTGGTGGGTTTTCGCTACTTCAACGTCTACGGCCCGCACGAGCAACACAAGGGCCGCATGGCCAGCGTGGCCTACCACCAATTCCACCAGTTCCACGCCGAAGGCAGGGTCAAGTTGTTTGGCGAATACGGCGGCTATGCGGCGGGTGGCCAAATGCGCGACTTTGTCTACATTGACGATGTTGTGGCGGTCAACTTGTGGTTCTTCGACCACCCCGGTGAGTCAGGCATCTACAACCTAGGCACCGGCCAGGCACAACCCTTCAACGATGTGGCAATAACAGTGGTGAACACGCTGCGCGAACAGCATGGTGAAAGCGTACTAACACTGGAGCAAGCGGCGGCCAATGGCTTGATCGAATACATCGCCTTCCCAGATGCCCTGCGCGGCAAATACCAAAGCTACACCCAGGCGGATCTAGGCGCCTTGCGCGGCACCGGTTGCCAACACGTGTTCGCCACCGTGCAAAGCGGCGTGCGATCCTACGTTCAGGCGCTGTCGGTCATCGGCTGATGCAACAAACACGGGTTTCTACGGATCGCATAGAAGCCACTACCGGTCAACCACGAAGCTACACAGCACGTTGTGCAGTGGACACCAGCCTCTGGTGCCACCATCCGGTTCACCAACACCACTCCCGAAGGACTCGCATATGTTGAAAAAAATCCTGGCCTTGATGGTCATGCTGTACGCCACGCTCAGCTTCGCCGCAGTCGATGTCAACAAGGCAACTGCCGCTGAACTCGACGGCGTCAAGGGCATTGGCCCCGCTATCTCCGGCAAGATCGTTGACGAGCGCAAGAAGGGTAACTTCAAAGACTGGAACGATTTCATTGAACGCGTCAAAGGCGTGGGCGACAAGAACGCTGCCAAGTTCTCCACCGAAGGCCTGACCGTCAATGGCTCTGGCTTCAATGGTGCCGCCGCTGCGCCAACCACTCCCGCTGCCAAGGCTGATACCAAGCCTGCTGCTGCCACGACAGCCGCTGCGCCTGCTGCCGCCCCAGCACCTGCCGCCAAGGAAGAAAAGAAAGACCCCAAAGCCGAAGCCAAGATGAAGGCTGACGATGCCAAGAAGGCCAAGGCTGAAGAAAAAGCCAAGAAAGCAGAAGAAGCCAAGGCCAAGAAAGACGCCGCGAAGCAAGCCAAGGAAGACGCCAAGAAAGCCAAGGCCGACAAGAAAGCTGCTAAAGCCGAAGCCACCGCTGCTAGCGCACCCACTGCTGCGGCCAGCGCTGCCAAGAAATAAGCTGCAAGGCATTGAAAAAACCCGCTTCGGCGGGTTTTTTATTGTCCGAATTCGGCGCTGTCCCTCGTCTACAGTAGATTCATTGCTCTCATTCAGCACGTCTACTGACCGTACCCACCACCCCCTGGTGTCGATATTTCAAAGATATCCCCCGCATGCATTTCGGCCTGGCCGATATGCCCGAGCTGCTCGATTGCTCCATTGGCGCGAATCACGCGATTGATACCCACCTGGCCGGGTTCTCCACCCGCCATACCGAAGGCACCATGCTTGCGGCCATTGGACAAAATACTCGCAGTCATGTTCTCCAAAAAGCGCACGCGGCGCACGCCACCGTCGCCGCCATGCCATTTGCCCGCACCGCCCGAGCCTTTGCGAATCTCATAGCTCTCTAGGCGCACCGGAAAGCGGAACTCAAAAATCTCCGGGTCGGTCAGCCGCGAGTTGGTCATATGGGTTTGTACGACGCTGGTGCCGTTGAAGCCGCCGATGGTTTCCCCCGCCACATTGGTCAACACACCGGCGCCGGAGCCACCCGATATCGTCTCGTAATACTGGTACTTCGCATTGCCAAAGGTGAAGTTGTTCATCGTGCACTGGCTGGCCGCCATCACACCCAGCGCGCCGTACAACGCATTGGTGATGCAGCTTGATGTCTCCACATTGCCCGCAACGACCGAGGCCGGTGGATTGGGGTTCAGCATCGAGCCCTGCGGGATGATGACTTCCAGCGGCTTGAGGCAACCGGCGTTCAGCGGAATGTCGTCGTCCACCAGCGTGCGGAACACATACAGCACCGCCGCCATACACACCGCCGTTGGCGCGTTGAAGTTGTTGATCTGCTGGGCTGATGTGCCGGTGAAGTCAATGACCGCACTGCGCTCCTTGGCATTGACGCGAATCGCTACCTGGATCTGCGCGCCGTTGTCCAGCGGCAGCGTGAAAGCGCCATCCTTCAAGCGCGTGATCACGCGGCGCACCGACTCTTCGGCGTTGTCTTGCACGTGGCGCATATAGGCCTGCACGACGTCCAGCCCAAAGTGCTCCACCATCTTGCGCAGCTCTTGCACGCCTTTTTCGTTGGAGGCGATCTGTGCGTTCAGGTCGGCCATGTTTTGTTGGGTATTGCGCGACGGGTATTTGCCGCTGCTGAGCAACGCCACCATCTCGGCCTCGCGCAGCACGCCACGGTCCACCAGCTTGAAGTTGTTGATCTGCACACCCTCTTCTTCGATCCGTGTGGAGAAGGGTGGCATGGAACCTGGCGTAGTGCCACCCACGTCCGCATGGTGGCCGCGCGAGCCGACATAAAACGTAGGCTTGCCGTCCATGTAAACCGGCGTGATGACGGTGATGTCGGGTAGGTGCGTACCCCCATGGTAGGGGTCGT
>JBDTAG010000168.1:0-5924 GCA_039924745.1 Rhodoferax sp. | reverse complement strand
ACACAGCGTTTCAGCTGGCAGTGCGCGCCCGGATTGGGACGGTACAAGCAAGTTGACACCATCCCGTCTTGCGCCTGGCGGCGGCGTTGCAAGTCTGACAGTTGATCTGCCAGCCCTTGCAAGTATTCACCCGAACCATTGGTCACCGTGGACCATGGCCGCCACGCGACCGGCCCGCCACAGGCATTGGCACCTATACCGATGGTGCGGCACTGGTCATCCGCGTTGCAGGGTGCTTGGCCAATGGACGCATTTATTTTTGACAAAAGGGCGGCCTCCCCTTCGCGGTCGCCGCCCTGTGCGGGGCCAGGCCCCGCAGTTGCACAACTGACGATACCCAACAGGGCGCACACGACCGCAACCATTTGCAACGGTCGCAACGGTAGACATCCACGAAAAATCGGTTGGCGCATGACAAGTCTCCTGGGCGCTACCCATGCCGCAAGGCTCGCAAGCTGGCGAACTCAGTCGGCCGAGGGGGTCGTTGGTACACCGTCGGGATGATACAAGCACGCCACGCTGCAAACTTCGGGTGTGGTTTGGCTGTGTGGTGACGTTTCTGGCCGACCGTTCATACGGAGATGAAACAGGCCCACTCGTGCAGCATCTGGGGACAGGGCAAAATCGGAACCAATGACATCCCCATCCAACGTCTCCGCCATGCTGATGGCCGCAGGTCGTGGCGAGCGCATGCGCCCGCTGACTGACCACACCCCAAAACCCTTACTAACTGTGCAAGGCAAGCCGCTGATGCAGTGGCATATGGAGGCGCTGGCGCGGGGTGGCTTTGGCAAGGTGGTGGTCAACACGGCTTGGCTGGGCGATCAGATTTCGGACAAGTACTTAGACGTTTTCAGCCTCCAGCCCTCGTCGGATGGACATAATTCACTATCAAATAGTGAGCAATCGATAAACACCGTTCGGATCCAGTACTCCCACGAAGGCCGCGATTTTGGCGATGCACTGGAGACCACGGGCGGCATCGCACGGGCCTTGCCGCTGCTGTGCCCGGCACAGGCCAACGGCACATTCTGGGTGCTGGCGGGCGATGTGTTTGCGCCGGACTTTGTGTTTCTGCAGGCTGATGTAGACCGCTTCATCGCCAGCGGCAAACTGGCCCACCTGTGGCTGGTGCCCAACCCTGCACACAACCCGCGTGGTGATTTCGGCCTGGCTATTCCCCCAGAAAGTGTGAACGGCGTGGGCCTTGCACTGAACCTGCCCGCAGATGACCCGCAACCGCGCTACACCTACAGCACCATTGGCCTGTACCGTGCCGCACTGTTTGCGCAACCTTGGTGCGACATACCTGCTGGCAACCCCCAAGGGGTGAAGGCTGCGCTGGTGCACCTGCTGCGCGCTGGCATGGCCAAACGACAAATCACCGCCCAGTTGTACACCGGTCGCTGGACCGATGTGGGCACGCCCGAACGGCTGGCGCAACTCAACAGCACACACGGGTGAAATCTGCCATGACGCGCCTTACGCAAACCCACCGCCTGGCCTCGGCCTGGACCAAACTCTTACTGCTGTTGGCCGCAGCCCTGGCCAACGTGCCGTTGCAAGCCGCAGAGGCGCCTGGGGCGACTACCACACCGCGCACGGTGCCCGACACCATCGCCCAGCGTGTGCTGGCCTGTACTGTCTGCCACGGCAAAGAAGGGCGCGCCACCAACGCGGGCTACTTCCCGCGCATCGCAGGTAAACCGGCGGCCTACCTGTACAACCAGCTACGCAACTTCCGCGACGGACGCCGCACCAACTCGGCCATGACGCACCTGGTCGACCACCTGTCTGACGCCTACCTGCGCGAGATGGCCGACTACTTTGCCAGCCAGGACCTGCCCTACCCGCCGCCCCAAACCGCCAACGCACCGACCGCCGTACTGGCGCGCGCCCAAACTCTGGTGCAGCATGGTGATGCGATGCGCAAGATTCCCGCTTGCACGCAATGCCACGGCAGTGCCATGACGGGCGTGCTGCCCGCTTTCCCCGGTCTGCTCGGGCTGCCGCGTGACTACCTGGTGGGCCAACTCGGCGCCTGGCAGACCGATAAGCGACATGCCGCGGCTCCCGATTGCATGGGCCAGGTTGCCAAACGCCTGACGGCGGACGAAGTCAGTGCCATTGCCATTTGGCTTTCGTCGCAAACGCTGCCGGCTCAAGCACATGCCGTTGCACCCAGCAACACACCGCCGCCGCTGGACTGCGGCAGTGGACTGCAATAGTTAAAAAGTGCTTGCCATGTTGACCAACCCCTCTCCAAGCCCTTCGCCCAAACGGTCACGTGTGTGGCTTCGCCGCGTGCTCGCCCTGTTGTTGCTCAGCCTTGCTGCCACCGCCTTGGTGGCGTGGCTGAATGTGCGGGGTGAAGCCGATATCGACGCGGGTGGCAATACGTCCGCCACCTATAGCGCCACGCCGCAGCAAATCACACAAGGCGCTTACATTGCCCGCGCCGGCAACTGCGCCGCCTGCCACACGGCGCGCGGTGGGGCCGACTACGCGGGCGGCATGGGCATTGCCACACCTTTTGGCACGGTCTATACCAGCAACCTGACGCCCGACATGCAGACCGGCTTGGGCCGCTGGACGCCCGCCACCTTTTGGCGCGCCATGCACCATGGCCGCTCTGCCGATGGCCGCCTGCTGTACCCGGTTTTTCCGTACACCAGCTATACGCAGATCAGCCGCAGCGACAGCGACGCGCTGTTCGCCTACCTGCATAGTTTGGCACCCGTGGCACAAGCCAAACGGCCGAACGAGCTGGCGTTTCCGTACAGCACCCAGGCCGCGCTCGCCGTGTGGCGGGCGATGTTCTTCCGCGCTACAGAATTCACTCCCGAACCCGCACACAGCGCCGAGTGGAACCGCGGTGCCTACCTGGTACGCGGACTGGGGCATTGCGCTGCCTGCCATGCGGGGCGCAACGTATTGGGTGCCAGCCGCAGCGCACTGGCACTGCAAGGCGGTGCCATTCCTATGCAGAACTGGTACGCGCCGTCATTGGCCTCGTCCCGCGAAGCCGGTGTAGCCGACTGGGACACGCAAGAAGTCGTCGCGTTGCTCAAGACCGGTACCTCCAAACACGGCAGCGTCATGGGGCCGATGGCCGACGTGGTGTTTGGCAGCACCCAGTATCTGAACGACACCGACCTGCAGGCCATGGCGGTCTTTCTGAAAGAACTGCCACAACAAGCCCTGGACCCACTCACCGCGCAGGCGCCGCCGCCCACGCAGTTCAGCGCGGGCCAAAAGCTGTACGAGCAGCACTGCTCAGAATGCCATGGCAAACAAGGCGAGGGGGCGCGCGGCGCCTACCCCGCGCTGGCCGGCAACCGCGTGGTGACCATGGACACCCCCGCCAACCTGGTGCAAATCGTGCTGAACGGTGGCTATCCACCGGCCACTGCCGGAAATCCCCGGCCCTATGGCATGCCACCGTTCCACCAGACGCTGGACGAATCGCAAATTGCTGCCGTGCTGACCTACATCCGCCATGCATGGGGCCATGCGGCCAGCCCGGTGTCGTCACTAGAGGTTATCCAGCACCAATAGGGCTGCTTTCCGCAATGCTTACTGATCAAATGCGCCTCTAGCCCTCGTGGAATGGGCATATGCAGCTACTAATACAATAGCAAATATTCGCATGCCGCTGCTCCAGCAAATCACAGAACAAGGATTCGCCATCGTTCCGCAGGTGTTGAATGCCGCTGAATGCGATGCTCTCGCAGACCATGCAGTAGCAGGTCCGACAGCGTCCAGAGGTACCCGCAGACTGCTACAACTGGCCTGGTGCCGTACCTTGGTCGGCCGATTGCGGCAACACCCTGCTTTGTCAGGGATATTGGCACCCTACCCAGTGGCGGTGCAATGCACGTATTTTGAAAAATCGGTCGCACGGAATTGGCTGGTTCCGCTGCACCAGGATCTCAGCATCCCAGTAGCTCGGCGGACCGAAGACTGCAGCCTAGGCCCGTGGTCCGAGAAAGAAGGCGTTCTGTTTGTGCAACCTCCCGTCGCCTGTTTGCAGCAACTCATCGCGGTACGCCTGCACATCGACGCCTGCACGGTCAATGATGGCCCACTTCGCGTCATAGCCGGTACGCACACACTGGGTAAACTCGATGCGCAAACAGTGGCAGTTACCCGGCACGAGCAGCCAGAGCAGGTGTGCACGGCGGCACAGGGCAGCGCCATGCTGATGCGCCCGCTGCTGCTGCACGCCTCGTCCAAATCCACGGGGACCGGCCAGCGACGGGTGCTGCATATCCTGTTCGGCCCTTCTGTGCTGCCGATGGGTTTGGAATGGCAAGACGCGGTGTGATACGCGAAGCGACCCTTTCAGTAGACTCTCACCATGGCCGCACCCGCCCTTGCACACCACACCCGGCATGGGTACACGCCGCCATCGGTCGGGATGTCGCAGTGGAGCCGGTTTTTGTGGGAGGCACCGCTGCTGCTGTCGATCCTCTTCACCGCCCTGGTCGTGGTCTGGGCACAAGACAATGACGCGCTGGAGCGCCAAGCGTTGCGCCAATCGGTGATGGCGGACACACTGAGCCTGGAGGCGCAACTGGCCGCGCGCCTGGAGACCGAAGCCGTCAAACTGCGCGCAGCGGCCACCCATTTGCCACCGATAGGTGCCAACCCCAATCGCCAACTGGCCAACCAACCTGAAATTGCCGCGGGTCTGGACCGCCGCTGGCTCAGCGTGATCTGGCTGGATGCGAATATGCGCATCGTCGGCGAAGCACGCCGCGAGGCGCGCCCCGGCGCCCCACCCGCCCAACCTCAGGCGCAAGGCATTACGCTGCACCTTATCGCTCCCACCATAGACGAAAGTAACCCACAAACCGGGCAGTTGAACGGAAAGCTGATTGCACGCTACGACCCGACCGATTTGATCAAAAGCAAAGATTTCTGGTGGCTGGCCGCGCAGTACGAGGTGCAGTTGCTCTCTGGCCTGGGCGAGGTAATTGTCTCGACCGAAAGCCCCGGCCATGTGGCCCGCGGTGAGACCTTTGAGACACCGTTCAACGCCGTTCCGGACGCCCGCTTGCGCCTGACCCAGCGCGTACGCCAACCGCACTGGTTCACGACGCTACCCGTGGTGCTCATGGTGGGATTTTTGGTGCTGATCAGCATTGCCACGCTCCTACTGCGCCGACAGATGCGCCAGGTGACACGGGCCGAGGCGGCATGGCGCACCGAGGCTGCGTGGCGCCAGTCGCTGGAAGAGTCTGCTCTGGTCGGGCTGCGCGCACGCGGTATGGACGGCAATCTGCTCTTCGCCAACCGCACCTTTTGCGAGATGGTGGGGTATTCGCTAGAAGAGCTGGTGAACCATGGCCCCGCTTTTGATGACCTGGTGCAAGCTCGGCACGATCGCGGCCCAGAGCACCCCACCCAACGGGAAGGTCACGAGACACGGTGGCGCCACCGCGATGGCCGTCTGCTGGACGTCATGGTGTTCGAGTCGCCGCTGGTCGATGGCGCAGGTCTGCAGGTCGGGTGGATGGGCTCCATCGTCGATGTGACCGAGCGCAAGCGTTTGGAAGAACTAGAACGTCGGCAGCGGGAGGTACTGGGCAACCATGCCCGCCTGTCCACGCTGGGTGAGGTAGCGTCCACGCTGGCGCACGAACTGAACCAACCGCTGACCAGCATCGTGAGCTACAGCGCGGGTATTGCCAAAGCACTGGAAAAACAAGTCGGCACGGCCCCTGATCTACTGGTGGCGGCGCAGGCGCTGTCGCGCCACGCGTCCATGGCGGGTGGCATTGTGCACCGCATACGCGCGCGTTTGGCCCGCCGCGAACCGGTGATGCAAGCCTGCGATATCAATACGCTGGTCACCGATGCCGTGGGCTTGCTGCAGCACGATTTGAAACGGGCGGGCGTCACGGTTGCGTTGGCATTGG
>JBDTAG010000167.1:0-3696 GCA_039924745.1 Rhodoferax sp. | reverse complement strand
CGCCGGGGCGGCACGGTGGGCTTCCCCCTGCCAGGCGTCAAGGTGCGCGTGCAAGACGATGCGGGCCAAAGTCTGTCCACCGGCGAGATCGGCAACATACAGGTCAAGGGCCCCAATGTGTTTGTCGGCTACTGGCAGATGCCCGAAAAGACCAAGGAAGAGTTCACCGCAGACGGTTTCTTCAAGACCGGCGATGTGGGCAAGGTAGACGCCGACGGCTACGTGACCATCGTGGGTCGCAGCAAAGACCTCATCATCAGCGGCGGCTACAACGTCTACCCGGCTGAGGTGGAAGCCACCATCAACACGCTGGACGGTGTGGCCGAAAGCGCGGTGGTGGGTGTGCCCGATGCGGACTTTGGCGAGGTGGGGGTGGCGGTGGTTATCGCCAAGCCGGGTGCGCAGTTGGATGCTGCAAACATCTTGGCCACGCTGAAAACCATGCTGGCCAACTTCAAGATTCCCAAGCGCTGTTACGTGGTGGCAGAGCTGCCGCGCAATACCATGGGCAAGGTGCAGAAGAATTTGCTACGGGCGCAGTACAAAATTTGAGTGACTGAGCTATCTATTTCGTAGCATATGTCTCAATAGCTACGAGGGCTACAGGTCGTTTTACCGAATGACCAAGACGGGAGTAGCAGTGTGGGTCAGCACATGCTGGGTCTCACTCCCCAGCAATAGGCGCTTGATGCCTCTGCGGCCATGGGAGGCCATCACGATCAGGTTACATTCGTGCTTGGTAGCGGCTGCAATCAACGCATCTGAGACCGCATCAGATGTGACGGTAACGGCCTCAGCAACCACGCCTTTGACAGCCGCTGCCTTTTTGACGGCGTCCACAACCGCCTGGCCCTTGTCAGCCCATTGCTTTTCTACCAACTGCATTTCCTCGGGCAGCAGCGCTACGCCGCCTTCGAAATAGCTTTGAGGGTAGTGTGGGACCACCGTTACGGCGACCAGCTTGGCGCCACACACCACGGCCAATTCAATGGCACTTGCAGATGCTTTTTGAGACAGTTCCGAACCATCGGTTGCGACGAGAATACTTTTGTACATGTGTTTGCTCCTTGCGAGGGTTAGGCTTGTAGCGTACTCCTCCAGTGTTCATAAACACTTGATGTATGTCAAGACGCTGCCAGTCGATAGTGATGACACTTGGCAGCAATGGTTTCCTTTGTCACGTCGTTCCAAACTTTGCCTGAATCAGTGCCACTGGGCGTTGCGCATCCGCATGGCAGTGGCGCGTTGAGTTTGTTGGACGACCCGCAGGAGTGGGGCGCGTTTAGCCGCCCATCTGCACAGGGTGACGGTTGTTGGGAATCCAATGTAGTGATCGAAGGCATGCACTGCGCTGCGTGTTCTTTAACCGTCGAAGTTGCGCTAAAGAAGGTGCCCGGCGTTCTCAGCGCGCAAGTAGGCGCGGCGAGCCAGCGGGCCAAGATTGTCTGGTCATCCACGCAGGTCGTGCCCTCGGTGTGGATGCAAGCCGTGCAAGACAGTGGCTACCGTGCGGTGCCCGCCAATGACGTGTTTGCCAGTGAGCGCCGCAAGCAGGAGACACGCCAAGCGTTGTGGCGCTGGCTGGTGGCAGGTTTTTGCATGATGCAGGTCATGATGTATGCCTACCCCGCTTACATTGCAAAGCCAGGTGATCTGAGCGCCGAGATGGAGCAATTGTTGCGTTGGGCCTCGTGGGTGCTGACGTTACCGGTCATGCTGTTTTCTTGTGGCCCGTTCTTTCGCAATGCGTTACGGGATTTGGTCCATGCCCGCATCAGCATGGATCTGCCCATTGCGCTGGGCATTGCCATCACTTTTGTTGTGAGCACTGCTGGAACCTTTGAACCTTTGGGAACGTTTGGTCGCGAGGTGTATTTCGACTCGCTGACCATGTTTGTGTTTTTTCTGCTGACCGGGCGCTGGCTTGAGTTACGTTTGCGTGACCGTACGGCTGGGTCGCTTGAAATGCTGATGAACCGCCTGCCAGACAGCGTGGAACGCCAGTCTCCAGATGGCGCGTTTGTGCGCGTTGCCGCGCGACGCGTGCAGACCGGTGACCTGCTACGGGTGCATCCAGGTGAGACCTTTCCCGCCGATGGCGTAGTAACCGTGGGCGCAACCCGGGTAGACGAGGCCTTGCTCACTGGCGAATCGCGCCCGCTCGCACGTCAAGTGGGAGATACGGTTTGGTCTGGAAGCCACAATTTGACCAGTACCGTGCAGTTGCGGGTCGACCGGGTGGGCGCGGCAACCCGTTTTGCACAAATTGTTGCGTTGATGGAAAGCGCATCCGCCACAAAACCGCGCGGGGTGATTTTGGCAGACCGCATTGCCAAACCATTTTTGTTGGCTGTATTGCTAGCTGCAACGTTTGCCTGTGCTTGGTGGTGGCAGCGCGACCCAGGCCATGCACTGATGGTTGCTGTGGCGGTCTTGGTGGTGACTTGCCCATGTGCCTTGTCATTGGCTACACCCGCCGCCATGTTGGCAGCCGCTGGAAACCTTGCACGCGGTGGCGTGTTGGTGCGCCGATTGCAGGGGCTGGAGGTCTTGGCCCAAGTCGACACGCTGGTGTTTGATAAGACTGGCACGCTCACCCGTGATGCCATGGTGCTCGATGCGGTGGAGACGCGCGATGGCATGGGCGCTGACCAGGCGTTGGCCATGGCTGCGGCACTGGCCCAGCATTCGTTGCACCCGGTCTCGCGTGCGTTGGTGGCAGCACACGCCAGACGCGCCGCTACTTCTGAGCCATCGGCTGTGGCGTACCCAGTCTGGACGTGTGAAGCCGTGACTGAGTGTGCGGGGGAGGGCGTTGCGGGCGACGCGCGCAATCCTGTATCAAGCCTTGCAGGTACGCAATCGGTTGGTCTGCGTCTGGGTTCCGCTAATTTTTGTTCGGTGCCTGCGCGTTGCGTGTCAGGGCTGCAAGTGTATCTGCAAGATCAGCAGGGTTGGGTTGCAAGTTTTATTCTCCAAGAGGAGTTGCGCCCACAGGCTGGTGCGGTAGTGGCGGCTTTGCAAGATTTGGGAATCGATGTTCATCTGCTGTCGGGCGACAGCGCTGCGGCCGTTGCGCGCGTTGCCCCGCAGGCTGGCATTGCACAAGCGCGCGGAGGCTGTACCCCGCATGACAAACTGGACTTTCTGCGCCTGCTGCAAGCCCAAGGTCACCGCGTAGCCATGGTGGGCGACGGTCTGAACGACGGGCCGGTGTTGGCCGGCGCCAATGTGTCATTCGCGTTTGGGCAGGCCGTTCCCTTGGCACAAGCCAAGGCCGATTTTGTAGTTCAAGGCGAACAGTTGATGTCAGTGGCACAAACGCTGCGTTTGGCAAGGCGCACGATGGCCGTTGTTCGCCAAAACTTGTGGTGGGCATTGCTCTACAACGCTGCCTGTGTGCCGCTTGCAATTATGGGGCTGCTGCCCGCATGGCTCGCAGGTTTGGGTATGGCTTGCAGCTCGCTTTTAGTCGTGCTCAATGCATTGCGTTTGGCTTTGCCACTACCTGCACTCCTACCTGCTGAAAAGGCCATCTGATGGACATTCTCTATTTGCTGATCCCGCTATCCGTCGTCCTGGTCTTTTTCATCCTGGGGGGCCTGTGGTGGGCCATCAATCGCGGTCAATTTGAAGACATCGAGGCGGAAGGTGAACGGATTTTGAAGGAATAACTGAAAAAAATTAGGGGTATTG
>JBDTAG010000166.1:0-10023 GCA_039924745.1 Rhodoferax sp. | reverse complement strand
CGGAGCCACCGACACCATCAAAATCAACATCACTGGCAACGGCGCATAACGCACCAGATTGGTCAGTAAGTCGCCCGGAGACCAGCCGCTGACCGGGAACCAGCCAAGCACGCTTCCAAACACATATTGCCCAACCACAACGTAAAGCAATAGGCTGATCGACATGGCAGCAGTGCAGATAGCGACGACGCTGCGGTCGGTCAGCGAGCCACGGCGGTAGGCTACCCACATCGCAAGCAAGATCGAGATCAGCGCGTCCAGCATCCACACCGGCAGCATGATGGTGAGGGTGACTGGCGCGCGCTGCAGCAAGAGGTTAGTCACCGGCTCGTTGGTGCTCCAACTACGGCCGTAATCGAAGGTCACCACCTGCTTGAGAAATATCCACAACTGAACCCACCAAGGCTCCGACAGGCCAAGGGCATGGCGGATGGTTTCGATTTTTTCCTTGCTGGCAAATTTGCCTGCAAGAACTGTACTGGGGTCGGCCCCAAACACATGAAAAATCACAAAAACCAGCAAAATCACTCCCAGTAGCGTGGGAATCATTTGCCAGAGGCGTCGGATTAGATAGGCCATAAGTTGCTCCCGCGTCGGTCAGTGCGGCTGATTGCCGAGGACTGCCGCGCGTTTGTCGAGGTCGATGTCAAGGTACATGAAATGGGGGAATTGGTCAGGATGGGGCCTATAGCCCTGCACCCAGGGTTGGGCCAGATAGGTGAACGTCGTGTGAAACTCGTAAGCCCATGGGGCGTAGGCCGCCGTCAACCGGCTCATCTGGCGCAACTTGTCGTCGCGTTCGGGCGACTCCGCCATACTGGCGATCTCACGGTACAGCGCGTCAAATGCGTCGAGTTTGAAACGTGCATTATTGGCCGGACCCGCATTGGGGCCATAGAGCAACTGCATGAAGTTCTCGGCGTCTGGGTAGTCAGCGCTCCATACGAACACCGATTGTTGATACTGACCATTGTTTCTAGCGCTAACCAGGTCGGGGAACTGCACTTTCTTCACTCCGCTGCGAATTTTGATGGCCGCCCAGGTTTTTTGGACCAGTTCCTCCTCATCGCGAGAATCTGCGCCTATCGATGTCAGATATTCGATATTTAGCGGCTTGCAGCCGGGCGCTTCACGCCAGCCATCGCCGTCGCAGTCTTTGTAGCCAAATACGTCCAGCAAAGCATTGGCCTTGGCCGGGTTATAGGCCCCCAGCTCGTTGACGAAGTTCGGGTCGTAGCCGATGACGGGCGGAGGGATCGGTGAATTGGCTTCAACCGCCTGACCGTTCTTCAATATCCAGATATTTTTGGCAGTATTGAAGGCCATCACGAAGGCGCGCCGTAGCGCCACTTTCTCTGGTGTATACCCGCCCACCACGGGGTCGTCCATGTTAAACATCTTGACCTGAATAGATGGTGATACTTCACGGTAATACTGCCAGCCCCGCTGCGCGTATTTCGGGGCAAGCTTGTTACCCGGCGCAACAGTGGATGCGTAGTTGAAACCGATCTCAGCGCCAATATCCAAGCCACCATCGTCGAAAGAGAGCCACGCGGATTGCGGGGTTTCGATGATGCGAATGTCGATCACACCGATGCGCGGAAAAGTCTTGCCCTGAATCTCCTTCAGCGCGACTGGATCTATGCCGGTTGCACCCGGCTCGGGCTTGTAGACCTCTCCCCGAAAGTCTGGATTCGCTTCGAGAACGATGCGGTTACGCCGTTGCCACGAACGCAATTTGTAGGGCCCGGTACCAACTGGGTGCGCCTCTGCGTCATCACCGTATTTTTCTATCACCTCACGTGCCACTGCGCTGGTAGCGGGCGCCGCCAGTATGTACGGCATGTTGAAGTCTGATTTGGTCAGCTTGATCTGGAGCGTGTACTTGTCTAGCGCCTTCAGGCCTTCGATAGGCTTGTCGTAGTCAAACTTGCTGGTTTTGGTGCCCGCCTCGATCTTGGCATCCAGACCAATGACCTTGCCCTTCAGCATGAAGTCCCAGGGTGCGCCACGGTTATTCGTATCAACCGTGCGTTGCAGGGAATACACATAATCTTGCGCAACCAGCTCGCGCTTCTTGCCTCCGAAGGCTGGGTCGTCGGCGAAAAAGATGCCGGGTTTTAGCTTGATGATGAAAGTTTTGCCGTCTGGCGACATTTCTGGCAGAGCAGCCGCAGTCTTGGGCCGCAACTTCAGAGGCCGCGCCAGATAGTCGTAGTCGTACAGCGCCTCGAAAATCTGCAACATGACGCTGTCGGAATAGGCGTCAGAATATTTGGCAGGATCGAACGCCGTTTCGGCAGCGCGGAAGTAATAGCGCAGCGTCTTGTTCATGTCGGCGCTAGATGCGGCAAACGCAGAAGGACTCGCCAACAGGACAATGCCAGACGCAAGCAGGCTAATGAGCTTAAAGCCTTGAAGTTTCATTGTGAGGATCGTTCCAATCAATTGTGGTGGCGCTGAGAGACACGCATTAGAGGTGCCCGTGCGTCAATTTTTCAACGACGCGTCTCGACGCCGATCGAAGAACCTTAACTATCGCAAATGGCTTTACGACACCGTATCGCCCAATCACTGTCTTAGCCATTGATCGATCCCATTGCTGGTTTGAAATGGCTTGAAACGATTTGGGTATATGCAGTCAACAGCGTTTCAGGAATGTACCCGCCCTCATTGCGATCTCGGCAGCGCTGCAAATCAAGGCATACGGACGGCATAGGTGGGTCTCTTCAATTGCAGGAAAGTAAAACGCAAACGGTAATAGGACGCCGGATTCTATGTCGATTAAGGCGCATGACTGGCGATGCGGCCAGCAACCGGAATGGCTGAGTGGTAAGGCCATGCGATTGCAGAAGATGCAAAGAGAGATCAACCAACTGCAAGTGGCGGATCGATCTGACAATAATTTTCAGCTAATTTGCTATCCAATAAATAGCAACATAGCGTTATCCGACGAGGGCTAGCGGCAAAATTTCTAAAAATTTTACCGGCAAGACGGAGCCCGAGCGCGAGTGCGAGCCCGAGCCCGAGCTCTTCGCTTTAACGCGGCTTGCGCAACGCTTTAGATGCCACAACACGCCCTGCCCCTGTGTCACGGGGGGGCAAGCCAGTATGCTGAGTCAGTATCAAGCCTTTGGTTGGCTTGATTGGCCTAGCCGGTGTAGCAGTAGAGTTTTTCTTGCGCGCACTTTGATAGCCTCCGTCGCCCAGCGGTTGGAAGGTGGGGATCAAATGGTGTTTGCCGTTACCGACTAGGTCAGCCCGCCCCATGGATTTCAAGGCTTCGCGCAGCAACGGCCAGTTGTTGGGATCGTGGTAGCGTAAAAACGCCTTGTGCAGCCGACGGCGCTTTTCTCCGCGGACAACGTCTACGGTCTCATCATCGCTCTCCACCGCGCGCCGAATTTTGCGCAATGGGTTGCGCCCACTGTGGTACATGGCCGTGGCACTGGCCATGGGGCTGGGGTAGAAGGTTTGCACCTGATCAGCCCTGAAGCGATTTTTCTTGAGCCAGATGGCCAGGTTCATCATGTCTTCGTCGCTGGTGCCCGGGTGGGCGGCGATGAAATAGGGAATGAGGAATTGCTTCTTGCCCGCTTCTAGGGTGAACTTGTCAAACAGTGTCTTGAACTTGTCGTAGTTGCCGATGCCCGGCTTCATCATTTTGTCGAGTGGGCCGCTCTCGGTGTGCTCAGGCGCAATCTTCAAATAGCCGCCCACGTGGTGGGTGACCAGCTCTTTGACGTATTCGGGGCTTTTAAGGGCGAGGTCGTAGCGCAGGCCGGAGCTGATCAGAATTTTCTTGACGCCCTTGAGCGCGCGGCCCCGGCGGTAGATCTTGATGAGCGGGTCGTGATCGGTCGTCAGGTTTTGACAGATTCCGGGGTAGACGCAACTGGGCTTGCGACACGCCGCCTCAATCTCGGGCGTCTTGCAACCGAGGCGGTACATGTTGGCCGTGGGGCCACCCAGGTCGGAAATCGTGCCGGTAAACCCTTTGACCTTGTCGCGAATGTCTTCAATCTCGCGAATCACCGAGTCTTCGGAGCGGCTCTGGATGATGCGGCCCTCGTGCTCGGTGATGGAGCAAAACGTGCACCCGCCGAAGCAGCCACGCATGATGTTGATGGAGAAGCGAATCATCTCCCACGCGGGGATTTTGGTGCTGTGGTCGTGGCTGCCGTTCTCGTCCGCATATGCCGGGTGGGGGCTGCGGGCATAGGGCAAATCAAACACGTAGTCCATCTCGGGTGTGGACAAAGGAATGGGCGGTGGGTTGATCCAGACGTCGCGCGCCAACACACCTTCGCCATGCGCTTGTACCAATGCACGGGCATTGCCAGGGTTGGTTTCGAGGTGCAGGATGCGGCTGGCGTGGGCGTAGAGCACAGGATCGCTCTTGACCTGCTCGTAACTGGGCAAGCGGATGACGCTACGGTCACGTGGTGGCAATTTCAAACTACCTTTACCTTGTAAGGCCGGGTTGGGCACAAAGGTCAAAGGTTTTTCGGCGGTAGCCCTCGTCGGAACTGCCTTAGCAGCTCCTAAATTAGTAGCATCTATGGCGTTGGCTTGGCCCGCATCCTCTTTGGCGCAACTACTGCCTTGCGCCGCCGCCTGCTCGCTAGTCGTCTGGTACGGGTTGATATGGGCCTCCACACGCCCAGGCTCGTCCACACTGGTGGAGTCCATTTCAAACCACCCTTTGCCGGTTTCATCGTCAGGGCGGCGCACAAAGGCGGTACCGCGAATATCAGTTATCTTTTGCACCGGCTCGCGCGCGGCCAAGCGGTGAGCGATCTCTACGATGGCACGGTCGGCGTTGCCGTACAACAGCAGATCGCACTTGGCGTCCACCACGATGGAGCGGCGTACCTTGTCAGACCAATAGTCATAGTGGGCAATGCGGCGCAAACTGCCCTCGATACCGCCCAACACAATCGGCACGTCTTTGAAGGCTTCGCGGCAGCGCTGGCTATACACAATGGCCGCATGGTCCGGGCGCTTGTTACCCTCGGCACCGGGAGTGTAGGCATCGTCGCTGCGGATTTTGCGGTCAGCCGTGTAGCGGTTGATCATGGAATCCATGTTGCCCGCCGTCACCGCCCAGAACAGGTTGGGCTTGCCCAACACCTTGAATGGATCAGCGCTTTGCCAATCGGGCTGCGCAATGATGCCGACCCGAAAACCCTGGGCTTCCAGCAAGCGGCCAATCACCGCCATGCCGAAACTGGGGTGGTCTACGTAGGCGTCGCCAGTGACCAACACAATGTCGCAACTGTCCCAACCGAGCTGCTCCATCTCGGCGCGGCTCATCGGCAAAAACTTGGACGTGCCAAAACGTGCGGCCCAGTACTTGCGGTAACTGGTCAGCGGCTGTGCGGCGCGCGGAAAAAAGGAGACGTCAACAAGGGCGTTCATGGGGCTTTCGAGGGTAACCCCCTATTTTAATGTTTTACGCGGACCCTTGCACCTTTAATGATTGTGTTGGTGAAAACCCAAGCCTGTTTACCTAGACGCAGCCCGTAGAATGAATTTTTGATTATTCAAGGATGTACCCATGAAGAAACTACTGTTGGCCGTCGTTTTGGGGGCTCTGGGCGCCGCGTCTTTTGCACAGGGCAAAGACCTCAAAGTTGCCATAGACGCGACCTACGAGCCCTTCACGTATAAAGTGGACGGCAAGCCAACTGGTTTTGACGTGGACATTGCCAACGCGCTGTGCGAACAAATTAAACGCAAATGCGTATTTGTCGAACAGGCGTGGGACAGCATGATCCCCGGCCTGATGGCGCGCAAATACGACGTCATCATCAGCTCCATGTCGATCACGGCCGATCGCATGAAGCAAATCGACTTTACCGACAAGTACTACAACACCCCTAGCCGTGTGGTCACCAAGAAAGAGTTCCATTACACCGGCCCCGCGTCGCTCAAGGGTAAAAAAATGGGCGTACTCAAGGCCAGCACGCAAGAGAAATATGCGCTGGGAGAGCTTAAGACCGTCGGTGTGGATGTTGTGTCGTACGACGCCCAAGACCAGGTCTACCTAGACATCAGGGCCGGTCGTCTGGACGGCACTGTGGCCGACTTTGTCGAGGTCACGGGCGGATTTCTGAGCAAACCCGAAGGCAAAGACTATGAATTGAAGGGTGACGACCTGAGCATGCCAAAGTACTTCGGCGTTGGCGCTGGCATTGGACTGCGCAAGGGCCAGGACGCACTGAAAAACGAACTGAACGCGGCGATCAAGGCCATCCGTGGCAATGGCGTCTACAAGAAGATCAACGACAAATACTTCAAATTTGACGCGTACGGAAAGTAATCCATGAACGCCTACGTTGCAGCCATTTTGCACGGCGCAGTGCTGACCGTAGGCGTGTCGATCATGGCGCTCGTGATGTCCATCGTGTTTGGCCTGTTGGGGGCTGGTGCCAAGTTGTCGGGCCGTCCGGTATGGGTGGGCTTGGGTACGGCCTACACCACCATCACCCGTGGCGTACCCGATCTGGTGTTGATGCTGCTCATCTTTTACGGCGGCACGATCGGCATCAACAACCTGTTGGAATGGATGGGCAGTGAGGCCACCGTTGACATCGACCCGCTGATGGCCGGCGTTTTGACCCTGGGTTTTATCTACGGTGCCTTTATGACCGAGACCTTTCGCGGAGCCATTTTGTCCATACCAAAAGGCCAAGCCGAAGCGGCCTGGGCGTTTGGCATGGGGCGAACCCAAACCTTTATACGCATCACCGCACCCCAAATGGTTCGCTATGCCCTACCCGGGTTTACCAACAATTGGTTGGTGTTGATCAAAGCAACTGCCTTGATCAGCCTGATTGGCCTACAAGAGATGACCTACGCCGCCAAACAAGCCAGCGCAGCCACCCGTTCGCCGTTTGTTTTCTTTTTGTTCACGGCAGGGCTATTTCTGGTCTACACCTCTGTCTCTCTCTATGCGCTGCGAAAGCTCAAAGCCCGATTTGACCGTGGCGCCAAGCGGGGGACGCTGTAGATGAATTTTTCCATCCTGTTTGAGCCCCAAAACCTGGCGCTATTTGGCACCGGCATAGTCACCACGCTGACCCTGCTATTTGCGTCATTGGCTATTGGTGCGGTTATGGCGTTGGTCTTTGCACTGCTGCTCACGGGCCCCTGGGCACCGTTGCGTTGGATCGTAGGCGCCTATACCTACGTCATCCGCGGCACGCCCTTGCTGATCCAGGTCTATCTGATCTATTACGGGCTGGGCCAACTGGAGTGGATTCAGGCCCGCTGGGACAGCGTCTGGCCATGGACCCATTTCAAAGACCCATTCTTTTGCGCACTTTTGGCCTTTGCTCTAAACACGGCGGGCTACACCGCCGAGATGCTAGCGGGTGCCATACGCGAGACCAGTGCGGGCGAAATAGAGGCTGCGCAGGCCTATGGAATGAGCCGCTTTCAGGTCATGCGGCGCGTCGTATTGCCTAGTGCGCTGCGCCGCACACTGCCCGCCTACAGCAATGAAGTGGTGATGATGTTGCATGCCACCAGCCTGGCCAGTGCCGTGCCATCGCTTGTCGACGTAACCGCTGCGGCCAGCAGTATTTACGCGACCTACTACCTGCCATTTGAAGCGTATCTTGGCGCAGCGGCCATTTATCTGACCGCCTCGTTCTGCCTGATTGGACTGTTCAAACTCAGCGAACGGCACCTGCTGGCATATCTGACGCCCCGTACCCATTGACACGATTGACCCGCAGTCCACACCCACCATGCAACGTGCCGACCACTCCCTGTTATCCCCTAGTCTGGGTAGCCACAAGTCGCTGACCAGTTTTCATTTTGGAACCAACGGACGCGGCCCCAAGGTCTACATCCAGGCCAGCCTGCACGCCGACGAGTTACCCGGTATGTTGGTAGCACACCATCTTCGCGCATTACTCGAAGCTGCGGATGCCACCGGTCAACTGCTCGGTGAAGTGGTGTTGGTGCCCGTCGCCAATCCACTGGGGCTGGCCCAGCGCGTGGACCATAAACCGATGGGCCGCTTCGACCTGGACACATCAGAAAACTTTAATCGTCAGTACCCTGACCTTGCCAAGGCCGTGTGGCCTGCGGTGCAAGACGCCATGGGCCCCGACCCGCTGAAAAATATTGCCACGGTGCGCCATGCCATAGGCCAGTATCTGCAGAACTGGAAGCCCGATACCGAGCTGCAAAGCCTGCGCCATCGTCTGCTGAGCCTTGCATACGACGCAGACTATGTGCTGGACTTGCACTGCGACTGTGAAGCGGTGATGCACTTTTACACCGAAGAGGCCTGCTGGCCAGCCTTTGAAGCACTGACACGATTCTTGCAATGTCGGGCCATTTTGTTGGCCAAAAATTCTGGCGGCGGCCCGTTCGACGAATGCCTGTCTGGGGTATGGTGGCAGCTGTCAGATGCACTGGGCGCCGCTGGCGTCACAGCACCGCTTCCCCAAGCTTGTTGCAGCACCACGATTGAACTGCGGGGCGAAACCGATGTCACGCACGCATTCGCCCAGACCGATGCGAATGCCCTACTCGCTTACCTGCAACACATTCACGTTGTTGCCTGCGCCCAGCCACTGGTGGTACCTGCCGCACTTTGCCAAGCCACTCCGCTAGCCGGATCAGAAACACTGTACGCACCTTGCGCAGGCGTGGTGGTATTTGCCGCAGAGGTCGGGCAAAGCCTGCAAGTGGGCGATTTGGTGGCCGAAATCATCGACCCTATTGCCAACCACAGCCAGCGGATATTTGCCGGTGTAGCAGGCACGATGTATGCCCGCATCCGCGACCGCTATGTCACGGCTGGCGGCGAACTATGCAAAGTCGCGGGCACCACGCCTTTTAGAACCGGTGACCTGCTGGGCGCGTAGCGCCTGAGCCATTTTGCACCCATTATTTTTTCAACTTATGACTCAACAGCCGCTCAAACTCCAGGTTGACAACATCCATAAACGCTTTGGGAGCAACGAGGTTCTCAAGGGTGTTTCGCTGGCTGCCCATGCGGGCGATGTCATCAGCATCATTGGTAGTTCGGGCTCTGGTAAAAGCACTTTTTTGCGTTGCATCAACTTGCTGGAAAAGCCGGACGAAGGCAGCATTGCGGTTGCAGGTGAGGCATTGAATCTGGTCAAGCAGGCCAATGGTGAACTGACCGCAAAAGACCCCAAGCAATTGGCCCGCCTGCGTACCAAGCTGGCGATGGTTTTCCAACATTTCAATTTATGGGCCCACATGACGGTGCTGCAAAACATCATTGAAGCGCCCGTCCATGTGCTTGGCGTCCCCAAAGACCAAGCCGTAGCAACCGCCCGAAAATACCTGGCCAAAGTTGGGCTGGAAGGTAAAGATGACAGCTACCCGGCTCATCTGAGCGGAGGCCAACAGCAGCGCGTGGCCATTGCACGGGCCTTGGCCATGGAGCCCGAAGTAATGCTGTTCGACGAACCCACCAGCGCACTCGACCCCGAGCTCGTGTCTGAGGTGCTCAAGGTGATGCAAAATCTCGCCCAAGAAGGCCGAACCATGGTGGTGGTCACCCACGAAATGGGCTTTGCACGCGAAGTATCCAATCACCTGATTTTTTTGCACAAAGGTCGCATCGAAGAAGAAGGCCACCCCGCAACCGTGTTAGCCGCCCCAAAATGCGAGCGGCTACAACAGTTTTTATCGGGTAGCCTCAAGTAGGCCTACAACTGGCATTCGGTTTGAATGTGAACAACCTATCCACACTGTTTGACCTGCTGCCCATTGGGGCGTACCAGTCCGACGCGACCGGCGAAGTGGTTCGCATCAACGCGGCGTTGGCCCGGCTCAATGGCTTCGCCGATCAGGCTGAGTGTCTAGCCCACCATCGCACGCTAGGCGCGGACACCTATGCCTTGCCCGGCAGGCGCCAACAGTTCCGTGACGCACTTGAATCCCATGGCCAAGTCACCAATTTCGTATCGGAAACCTACCGCCTCAAAACCGGTGAACGCTATTGGATGCGCGAACATGCCCATCTGG
>JBDTAG010000165.1:0-6521 GCA_039924745.1 Rhodoferax sp. | reverse complement strand
GCGACAAGCCCAACCCCGTGCCGCCGAACTCGCGCGTGACAGAACTATCGGTTTGTGAAAACGGCTTGAACAGCAGGCCCATGTCTTCTTCTGAAATGCCGATACCAGAATCTGTGACCGAAAACTCCAGCACAGCGCGTCCATCGGCTCGGCTCAGCTCCGCGCCGGCCATGCGCACACTGCCTTTGGCGGTGAACTTGATGGCGTTACCCACCAGGTTGGACAGCATCTGCGCCAAACGATGAACGTCGCCTTGGTAACACTGATTGGCTGGCCCCAGCCACTGGCAATCCAGCTCTAAACCCTTGGCCTGTGCCGCGCCTGAGAACAGATTGCAAGTATTGCCCAGCAGAGCAGGCACTTCAAACGCCTTGGCTTCCAACTGCAATTTTCCAGCCTCGATCTTGGACAAATCCAAAATGTCGTTCAGCAACTCCAGCAACGTGTGCCCGCTGGTCAGGATGGTTTGCGCATAGCGAATGCGGTCGCCTTCGGGCAAATCAGGGGCCAGCAACAGTTGCGCCATACCCAACACGCCGTTCATGGGCGTGCGAATCTCGTGGCTCATCGTGGCCAGGAACCGACTCTTGGCAATATTGGCGGCCTGTGCGCTGTCGCGCGCTTGCTTGAGACTGTGCTCACTGGCGGCCAGCGCGTCTGCATGCTTTTGCATCGCACGGATGGCCCGCCGCCCTTCCAGCGCGTGGGCTGCTGCCATAGCCAGGTTGTTGACAATCTCACGCTGTGTGGCATTGAGCTTGCGCGGCTCACGGTCTATGACACATAGCGTGCCGATGCGGCTGCCATCACCCATCACAATCGGTGCGCCGGCGTAAAAGCGTATATCGGGCGCTTCGGTCACCAAGGGATTGTCCGCAAAGCGCGCATCGCGCGTGGCGTCTGGCACCTCAAACAGTTTGTCATCCAAAATGGCATGGGCGCAAAAAGCGATGTCTCGCGATGTCTCTGACACACCAGGCAACCCCAGATTGGCCTTGAACCACTGGCGTTCGCTATCAACCAAGCTGATCAGGGAGATCGGCACCCCACACACCAGCGATGCGACCTTGATCAGCGCATCGAACTCTTCCTCTGGACCGCTGTCCAGAATGTCCAGCCTGTGCAAAGCTGCCAGTCTATCGATCTCAGTTGCCGGCAGTTCTGCAAGTTGCATGGCCAAACCCTTTACGTGGAGTTGATAGCGCTACTGTACGCCTTCTACGGGCCGTCGATATCGGGTCATTTTCAGTCAGGTTAGAATACGCGCCTCTGGAAGCTTGGCCGAGCGGTTTAAGGCACCGGTCTTGAAAACCGGCGAGGATGTGAGTCCTCCGTGAGTTCGAATCTCACAGCTTCCGCCACAGAGCCTTGTCCCGCAAGGCTTGTCTGGCACATGGGGCCTTCTACCCATCACTACTAGGTCCTTGCAACACAGACCTATCTGGCTCACAACGACAAGGTGAGTGGACTAGACCCTTTTCCACCCGTATGTAACCTTTGGCATGGCGTTACCATCCCATCGACAAAGGAAAACACTATGGCTTTGGATGTCGTTCAGTCGATTCGCAGTTACAACGCCGACCGCGAGCCCGAGCGCCTGGCGCTCAAATATCAAAAGATGCGTTCAGGAACGTTTGCTTTTCTTCGCGGCACGTGCCACCTCTTTTACGAACGCCTGCCCAAGGGGAATGTTTTCAAAAATGCGCCTGTGGTTTGGGCCTGTGGCGATCTGCATTTGGAGAACTTCGGCAGCTACAAAGCCGACAACCGGCTGGTCTACTTTGATATCAACGACTTCGATGAGTCGGTGCTGGCTCCGGCAAGTTGGGATCTGATTCGCATGTTGACCAGCATTGAAATCGGCGCCCAGGAATGGGGCACCCCACCAGAGGAGCGGCGGTTATTGTGTCGCCAATTCCTGGATTCCTACACTTCCTCACTCTCGCTAGGAAAGGCCTATTGGCTGGAGCGTGACAGCGCTGACGGACCCGTTCGCCAATTGCTCAGCGTCTTGCGCGAACGCACGCGTCCTGATTTTCTGAATAGTCGCACGGAAACTGTGGGGCGCAAGCGAATCATCCGCTTGGACGGCAAGAAGGCGCTGCCGGTGGATGCGGCGCAGCGTGAACTGGTTCTAACCGTGATGAACCGCTTCGTCCAAACCCAAAGCGATCCGAAGTTTTTCCGTGTGTTGGATATCGCGCGGCGCATCGCGGGCACGGGTAGCCTCGGGTTGGAACGCTATGCCATTCTTGTGAAGGGACGGGGATCTCCAGATGGGAACCATTTACTCGACCTCAAGTTGGCGGTGCCCTCGGCACTCCGCGCCAAAGTGCCCACAAAGCAACCCAAATGGGTTAGTGAGGCGTCCAGAATCGTAACGCTGCAACAGCGCATACAGGCCGTTCCCATGGCTTTTCTACATGCGGTACACACGGAAGATTCATCGTATGTGTTGCGTGGCCTCCAGCCATCAGAAGACAGAATTAGCATTGCGACCGGAAAACATAAGAGCGCCGAACTGGTTCAGTTGATGGACAGTATGGGCAAACTTCTTGCATGGGGCAATCTGCGTTGCGCGTCCCGCGAGGGAGCGGCGGGCGCTGACGCATTGATTGCTTACGGACATCGCAAGAAGTGGCAAGTCAAATTGTTGGATGCGGCTCAAGACTGCGCCCAACAGGTCCGTGCAGATGCAGCGACTTTCGATGCAGCGTATGACGACAAGGTATTCGATGGTTGCTGATCTCGCGCCGCGAGATCGCTGGAGCGATGTCGTTTCCGGGTTGTGTGTAGCCGGTCTCTTGCTGCCAGAGGCGGTTGCGTATTCGGGTCTGGCGCATTTGCCCGTGGGTCACGCGTTGATGGCACTTGTCGTGGGGTTGGCGATTTACGCTTTCTCCGGTCGCAGCCGCTTTGCCATTGTCGCGCCAACATCCTCCACAGCGGCACTTTTGGCAGCGGCGGCGCTGTCGATAGCGGGCGGGTTTTCAGGGGAAAGCGCTTTGCACTACGCGCAAGTCGTGATGGCCTTGACCCTGCTATGCGGTGTCATGTTGATGGTGCTGGCATTCGCGCGGCAAGGGCAGCTTTCATCATTCATTTCCCGGCCTGTTTTGAAGGGTTTTGCATTTGCACTTGCGATCACCATTGTGGTCAAGCAAATGCCCGACGCCCTCGGGTTTGACCTTCCCTCAACCGTTCGCTCCGATCCATTTAACGTGTTTGTTTATGTGGCGACGCACGCGTCCACTTGGCATTTGCCCAGCGTGGCCATAGCGTTGACCGCCGCTGCGATGATTCTGGCCCTTCGTCGCTGGCCGAAAATCCCCGCGTCTATGCTGGTGATCGTTTTGTTTATCAGTGCTGCGATGGGGTTTGACTTTGCAGCAATGGGAGTCCGAGAGATCGGTGAGATATCGATTGCTGCAATTCAACCCACTCTTCCTCATCTGCCATGGGCGGAATGGATGCATGCTGGTGAATTGGCGTTCGGTTTGGTAATGCTGGTTTTTGCAGAATCCTGGGGCAGTATGCGCACTATGGCGTTGGCCCATGGGGACCCTCTGGATGCAAATCATGAGTTGATGGTGTTAGGGGCTTGCAATGCCGGTGCTGCACTGTTGCAGGGTATGCCGGTTGGTGCGGGCTTTTCGGCGACCTCTGCAAATTCCGCCGCCGGCGCAGTGTCCAAAAAATCAGGGCTGTTCGCATTGCTTGTGATTGTGCTGGCCATTGTGTTTGCACTGCCGTTGCTGAAGTATTTGCCAAGGCCCGTCTTGGCGGTTGCCGTCATCAGCGCGTTGTGGCACGCGTTGTCTATTCAGCCCATGCTGTCCATCTGGACCATGCGGCGTGACCGCACGCTCTTGGTCGGTGCAATCTTCGCCGTGCTGCTGCTGGGCGTCTTAAACGGCATGTTGGTCTCCATCGGGCTGTCCGTATTGGACGCATTGCGCAGGTTTAGCCAGCCTGTTGTGCATGAACTCGGCAAACTGGGTTCCAGTCGAGATTTCGTCGATGTGAACGCCCACCACGGGGCATCGGCCACACAAGGCGTGCTCATTTTGCGTCCAGAGGTGCCCTTGTTTTTCGGAAGTGCAGAGCGTGTGATGCTAGAGATCTTGAAACTTTCTTCCGCACGCGACCAACTCAACACCGTCATTTTGAGTCTGGAAGAAAGCGCTGATTTGGACAGTACAGCAGTTGACTGCTTGATGGAGTTGCGCCTGGGTCTGCATCGCATGGAGAAGACATTGTTACTGGCCCGAGTCAAAACGGTGGTTCGCGATTTGCTGGCCCACTGCGATCCGCAAGAACTCGGGTCACAAGAACGCATGTTTTGGAGTGTCGCAGACGCAGCCGATTTTGCTGCAGCGCGTCTCACACCGGCAACTTCAGGATAGCGTTCGACATCACTGACAACGACGCACATTCTCGCCAAACGCTATTGCCGCTAGCCCTCGTGTGAATTAGGTACTAAGCTATAGTATTTGTAGCAAATACTAAACCCAAAGATCCAACGGCGGATCGGCAACGACGGCGCGCAGGATGTCGGAGCGCGACACAAAACCGATGACTCGGCCTTCGTCGTCCACCACCGGCAATCCCGGCAAGCCGGAATCCAGCAGCACGCGGGCTACGCGGCGGATATCGGCATCGGGGGACACGCTGGGCACGGGTGTCCACATGACTTCGGTCACGTTTTGCGCCAGCATGGCCGCCCATGCCTCGGCATGGCTTTCAGGCCCGGGCAGGTTCTCAGGGCGCAACAGGTCGGCCCGTGTGAAGAGTCCGATCAGCACACCCTTGGTATCGATCACGGGGGCTTGGCCTAGATTGTGCTGGGCCAAGAGCTGCCAAGCCTGCTCAACGGCAGAAGTCTCGGCGATGGTGACCACGTCGCTGCTCATGACTCCATCCACGCGGGTCAGTGGGTGGCGTGGCAGACCGGGGTTGACGGTTTGTTCATATGCCGCCAGTGCGGTTCGATGGGCCACATCCACCGGAGGCGGTGCTGGTGGGGCAGACAGCAGGTCCCCAAAATGGCTGGGGTTTTGGTCCCGAGGGTCCATGCCGATGGGCGCTACAACGGGTGTGCGCGACACGCGGGTGATGGGCCCGACCTGACTCAACTCTTCCAAAGAACCTCTGAAGGATCGACCTCCCCTGCCGTATACCGAGAACATGGTGCATCCCCCCTCTATGGACTATTTGTCTGCATTGGACAAGAAAAGCGCCTGCAAGTCACTAAGGAAATCAAAGCCTTTGACCGTGGGACGCACGCGGGCAAAGTCGCGCTCGATCAGGCCCTTGCGTTCGGCCTCTTCCAGCGCGCTGGCAATGGCGGTTACGGCCAAACCCGTGCGCTCGGTAAAGTCGCGCAGGCCAAAGCCGTTGCGCAGGCGCAGGGCGTTGAGCATGAATTCAAACGGCAAATCACCACGCGCCACTTCTTCGGCTTGGGCCACAGCGTTGCCCGCCAGTGCGTGGTCCATGTAGAGGCGTGGCTCGCGAAAGCGCACCTGGCGCACCACGCGGTGGGCAAAGCTGAGCTTGCTATGTGCCCCCGCGCCAATGCCCAGGTAATCACCAAACTGCCAGTAGTTGAGGTTGTGCTTGCAGCGGTGGCCTGCCTTGGCGTAGGCCGACACTTCGTAGCGGTCCAACCCCGCCGCACCGGTCAGGTCGGTGATGTGGTCCAGCATGGCGTAAGCCGTGTCGTCCTCGGGTATGACCGGCGGGAATTTGGCGAAGTAGGTGTTGGGCTCAATCGTCAGGTGGTAGATCGAGATATGGGGCGGCTTAAATTGCAGCGCAGTAGCCATGTCCTCGCCCGCTTGCTCCAACGTTTGCCCGGGCAGCGCGTACATGATGTCGAGGTTGAAGGTTTCAAACGATTGCGCAGCCTCTTCAACAGCCGCCATGGCTTGCGCGCGGTCATGCACACGGCCTAAGGCCTTGAGATGGTCATCGTTGAAACTTTGTACGCCGATTGACAGCCGCGTCACACCCGCTTGGCGGAAAGCGCGGAAGCGGTCTTTTTCAAACGTGCCGGGGTTGGCCTCCATCGTGATCTCGCAATCAGCCTCCAGCTTGAGCCTAGCGCGAATATCACCCAGCAAGCGATCAATCGTGGCCGGTGCAAACAGGCTGGGCGTGCCACCGCCAATGAAAATGCTGTGGATGGTGCGGCCCCAGATCAGCGGCAACGCGGCTTCCAGGTCGGCGATCACCGCGTCCACATAGCGCTGCTCGGGCAGTTCGCCACCCGGCTTCTCATGCGAGTTGAAATCGCAGTACGGGCATTTCTTCAGGCACCAGGGCAAATGCACATACAACGACAGCGGCGGCAGCGCGGCCAGTTGCAGCGTGCCGGGGCGCATGTAGTGCGTGATGTCGTGGCGCGCAACTGGCTCGCCAGTAGCTGACGGCGGTGTTGCGGGAACGATCGGTATCACAGCCAATGCTCGCGTATGAGTGCCGACATGGCCTTGGCCGAGCGGCCTCGGTGGCTGTTG
>JBDTAG010000164.1:0-3261 GCA_039924745.1 Rhodoferax sp. | reverse complement strand
TGGCCAGCTGGATCATTCCGCGCGCGCCCAGCGGGTCGCTCCATTCGCTGTTGTAGCGCAGCTCGGTCTTGGCCGGGTCCAGAATCTTGTCGGCCTGGGCGCGGTAAGTTTCGGCATTGAGCTTGATCTGCTCGGCCGTCAGCGGCGGGCGGGTGCTGTTGCGGCCCGATGGGTCGCCAATCATGCTGGTGAAGTCGCCGATCAAGAAGATCACGGTGTGACCCAGATCCTGCAACTGGCGCATTTTGTTCAGCACCACGGTGTGTCCGATGTGGATGTCCGGCGCGGTGGGGTCCAGCCCCAGCTTGACGCGCAGCGGTATGCCGGTGGCTTCCGATTTGGTGAGTTTCTTGACCCATTCGTCCTGTGGGAGCAGTTCATCCACGCCACGCAGGGTCACCGCCAAGGCCTCGCGAACACGATCGGAAGTAGGTAAAGTTGGGCTGAAGGCTTGATTCATAAGGGTATTTATCGAGGTGTCTGTGCGGTAGACCGCTATACTGCGGCCTTCCTCCTGCAATCGCGTTTGATTGGCTGCGACTGGATTTTAGTCGCGCCCACGTTGCAGTTTGGGGTGTTGTGCCGGATGGCCTCACCCCCAATCCATGGAGTCCGAATTTTGATACACCGCCTGCTACAGGCCGCTGAGCGCACTTTTGCCTCCGCCGCCAGTCTTGTACACACCCATCCCAAACAACTCAGCATTACGGTCGCTGCGCTCCTATTATGTGGAGCTGGTGCCACCTACGCAGTAGCGTCCTTCGCGCCAGATGCGTCCGATTTGCCAGTACGCACCATTGTCGAAGACGTGCAGCCGTTGCCTGTATCAGGTCAATTGGACAGCCTGCAGACCCAGGCCATGCGCCTGTACCGCTCGGACGCCACCCGCTCAACCGACACCGCCGAGTCATTGCTCAAACGCCTGGGTGTTTATGACCCACAAGCCGCCGCCTTCATTCGCGCCGACTCCGTGGTCCAACAGACATTGATGGGTCGGGCCGGACGCAATGTCACGGCAGAGGCGAGCGAAAGTAATACGCTGCTCAAGCTCAGCGCGCGGTGGAGCCCAGAAGACGACGGCATGTTCAAGCGCCTGACGGTGGAGAAGACCTCTTCAGGCTTCCAGTCCAAGCTGGAAACTTTGCCCATGACCGCGTCCTCGCGCTTGGCGAGTGGCACCATCAATTCTTCGCTATTTGCGGCTACCGACGACGCCCGCATCCCAGACGCAGTCGCCATACAAATGGCAGAAATTTTCTCGGGCGACATTGACTTTCACCGCGCACTGCGTAAAGGCGACCGCTTTGCCGTTACCTACGAAACCCTGGAAGGCGATGGCGAGCCGATGCGGGCTGGCCGCGTTTTGAGCGCAGAGTTTGTCAACGGTGGTAAGCGCCACCAGGCAATGTGGTTTCAAGAGCCGGCGACAACAGGCAGTGCTGTTGGGTCCACCGCCAGCCACACGCTGACCAAAGGCGCGTACTACACGCTGGCCGGTGAAAGCCTGCGCCGTGCCTTTTTGGTATCACCCGTGGCTTTTTCCCGCATCTCTAGCGGTTTCTCAATGCGCTTCCACCCCATATTGAAAACCTGGCGCGCCCATTTGGGTGTTGACTACGCGGCCCCTACCGGCACACCCGTGCGTAGCGTGGGTGATGGCGTAGTGGAGTTTGCAGGCGTGCAAAATGGCTTCGGCAACGTGGTCATGATCAAGCACCGAAATAACTATGTCACGGTGTATGCGCATTTGAGCCGCATCAACGTGCACACCGGACAAAGCGTGAGCCAAGCGGAGAACGTGGGCTTGGTCGGCCAAACCGGCTGGGCCACAGGCCCGCATCTGCATTTTGAGTACCGCGTCAACGGTGTGTACAAAGACCCACTTACCATTGCTAAACAAAGCGAGTCTCTTCCTGTAGCTGCTTCATCCCGTGCCGCATTCGACCAGGCAGCAGCCCAAGCGCGCATCCAGTTTGCAGCGGCAGCCGACATGCAAAAGGGCAGCGCGCAGTAAATCCTGCGCTGTTTTAGCCGTGTCACGTTTGTACATTGGCTTGATGTCGGGCACATCCCTTGATGGGGTCGACGCAGTGTTGGTTGATTTTGATGGTGCTCAAACGCGTGTTATCGGGCACTCCAGCACCTCAATGCCTACCGTTCTCAAAGCGGAATTGCTGGCACTCAACAGCGCAACCGACAATGAACTACACCGATCGGCTTTGGCCGCCAACGGGCTGGTTCGGCTGTATGCCGCACAAGTCATTGAACTCTTGGCCCAATGTGGCGTGACCGCAGATGGGGTAGAAGCCATAGGCGCACACGGCCAGACCGTGCGCCACCGACCACAAGAATTTGATGGTATTGGGTATACGGTTCAGCTCAACAATCCTTCGCTACTTGCCGAGCTGTGCGGCATCACCGTGGTGGCTGACTTTCGAAGCCGCGATGTAGCGGCTGGTGGTCAAGGAGCACCATTGGTTCCTCCATTCCATCAGGCTTTCTTTGGCAAGGCCGACCAAACGTTGGCAGTGCTTAATATTGGGGGCATTTCAAACATTACCGTGCTGGACCCTGCTAATCCAGATTTGCTGGGCTTTGACTGCGGTCCTGGCAACGCCTTGATGGATGCCTGGTGCCTAACCCATACAGGACACGATTTTGACGACGCGGGCCGTTGGGCCGCGCAAGGCAGTGTGCATCCGGGTTTATTGGCTCGGCTGTGGGACGAACCCTTCTTTGCAAAATTGCCGCCTAAAAGCACGGGCAGGGACTTATTCAACGCCTCCTGGTTGGCTGCAAAATTAACAAATTTCGATCCACTCGCAGCCCAAGATGTCCAGGCCACCTTGACCGAGTTAACGGTGTTGGCCTGCGCGCATAGCCTCAAGGACGCCAGCCCGGACTGCAAAACACTGGTCGTGTGCGGAGGTGGCGCGCTGAACGACTATTTGATGGTACGACTGCAAACGGCCCTCCCCCAATGCCACGTAGTGCCATCCACCCGCATGGGATTGCCACCCTTGCAAGTGGAGGCCACGGCCTTTGCTTGGTTGGCACGACAAACCATTATGGGTAAAACGTCCAGTCTGAAAAGCGTAACGGGCGCCCAAGGCGCCCGCATTCTCGGTGCAATCTATCCAGCTTGAGCTGAAATAGTGGCGGATCAACAGCCTTAAGAAAACGACGAGCCGCAACCACACGTGGTTTCAGCATTGGGATTCTTGATCACAAACTGCGCCCCCTGCAGGTCTTCCTTGTAGT
>JBDTAG010000163.1:0-2722 GCA_039924745.1 Rhodoferax sp. | reverse complement strand
GAACGCCGACATTCATGGGATCGACGATTGGTGTCCGTCGTCTTGCGGTCACTGGCTACGCCCAGGCCGCGGACTGTAGTGGCTCGCAGCCGCTCAAACCCACCCCTGGCGCCAAACGCCGTTGTCCCGTAAATCCCGCCAAGGGATGACTCGAGTCGCCTTTGTAAATACCGCTTCGATTTCAACAAACTCAATGGGGTCCCTTGGCTGCTCAGGGAGGATCAACTTGGAAATCAGGAAGTGCTTTTGTTTGGAAACTGGCTTTACAGCAGTCCATTTGCTAAGGAGCAGCTTTTTGGGACTCAGTGGATTCATGTCGTCATCTTATTTGACAGGCTGACGCATACTTGCCATTAAAAACTATGACCTTGATTTCACAATCCATCCTGGCGCAAGCGGCCGTCACCATTGAGCGCATGGGAACCGACGAGCGATTGGCGCTTGCCGACGAAATATCTTTGCAACAGCCCAGCTTGCTTGCGTCTGTCCTGGTTCTGCAGCGAATGGGGGCCAGCTACCCAGAAGTTGAAGTTGTGCTGAACCTCCTATTCGTCATTTACCAGGCAATGAAACTTAGTGGGTACGTCTGGCCTGTTGTATCTGAGCAGACCCAGGAGACCTGCCTGCAACGCCTGACCGCAAGAGCCCGCTTCCAGGATGGACTATCACCCGAGTTGGCGCAAGAGGCAGTGGCGCAACAAATCAAAAACCACACTGAGGTATTTTTGCTAGCCTATGTGCATGGTACGTTGGGTGAGCACGACCTACTAGCTGCGCGGACCGATCCCGAAAAGTACTTGCTGCTGGCGGCCTTGAATCTTGTTGAATGTGTCGCTGCTACCAAAGCGTTAAAAGGCCAATCCACTGTGGCGAAGCGGTTGTGACGCGATGCAATATGCAAGCCCTCACAGGTAAGAGTAAATGGCGCAGCGCCAGGTTTAGTACGATCAACTCATGAGCCTGATGCAGTTAGCAATTGACTTTTAGAACCGCGACGCGGATCCCATCAACGCTCGCCATGTCGCCAATGTGCGACACACAAGCGAGGACAATTTGTCGGATCACGCCTCATGCGCTACAGTCGCGCCTTGGCGTTTCCACCGTGGCCCAAAGCCGCCACGATGAGACAGCACCCTTCCACCCTTTTATCCACCAACACGGAGAACAACATGCAAAACAAATCTACCTCCCTGAGGGCTGGGTCAGCGGTGGCAGGGCTTATCGAATAAGCCTCTCCCACCTTTTCTAGCGCCCTTCGGTGCGCGGCATTTCGCCAATGGCGATTGCGGCGTGGCGTTGATGTGCGCGTCTGTCCCAGTCTGGTTTCAACGATTTTGAATCTGGAATATTTATGGGCAATTTTGTCAAACACGTGTCGGACCGCGCCTGCGTGGTCGCGTCTGACGCTACGTGGATGGAGGACGCTGCCATTGCGCAGCTCATCACCACATCGCAGCTGGAGGGTATGCAACGCGTTGCGGGCATGCCCGACTTGCACTCTGGGCGTGGCTATCCGGTAGGAGCCGCATTTTTCTCAACACAGTTGATCTACCCCGCTTTGGTAGGTAACGACATAGGCTGCGGCATGGCGCTGTGGCAAACCGACTTGCGTGCAAGCGCAATAAAACTCGACAAGCTGGAAAAGCGCGTTGGCAATATCGACGGCCCCATGGAGAACACGGATGCCGTGGCGCAAGCCATGGCCGCGTCCGACGTACTACCTAGCGGACATGAAGCTTCGCTGGGCACCATTGGCGGTGGCAACCACTTCGCAGAATTTCAGCAAGTGGATACCGTGTATGCGCCCGATGCGCTGGTCGCTCTGGGCATCGACAAGCAGCATTTGCTGCTGTTGGTGCACAGCGGCTCGCGTGGATTGGGCGAGCGGATCCTACGCCAGCACGTGGACGCATTTGGTCATCGCGGCTTGCAAGCGGACACACCGGATGCCGTCGCCTACATGGCTCAGCATGATGCAGCCCTACGTTTTGCACGCTGCAATCGACAGTTGGTGGCTGAGCGGCTGCTGGCGAACGTTCGGGCAAAAGGCCGCAGCGTGCTGGATGTACACCACAACTTTGTGGCCGGCGCCAACATCCATGGCCAAGCCGGTTGGCTTCACCGCAAAGGCGCCACGCCTTCTGACCTAGGCGCGGTGCTGATACCCGGCTCGCGCGGGGACTACAGCTACCTAGTACGACCTGCGCGTCTGTGCCACGACACGTTGCTGTCGTTGGCGCATGGTGCGGGTCGCAAGTGGATTCGTTCAGCCTGCAAGGATCGCCTGTTCAAGCTGATGACGCCCACGCAAATGGGTCGAACAGCACTGGGTAGCCGCGTGATTTGCAATGACAAGCAGCTCATCTATGAAGAAGCACCACAGGCTTACAAGGACATCGACAGCGTGGTGCAGGCGCTTGTCGGAGCGGGATTGGTAGAACTGCTGGCGCGAACCAAACCGGTTCTGACTTACAAAACCCGTGGGGAGTGCTGCGAATGATCTTGCTTCAAATTACTGCCAACACGGGGCCTGAAGAGTGCTGTCTTGCCGTGCGCAAGGCTTTACAGGTCTTGCAGCGTGAATGCACAGGCGCGGGAGTCAACGCCGAACTGCTGGAAGAGGCTCCCGGTGACAAGCCTGGAAACTTGCGGTCGGTGCTTCTGGCTTTGGAAGGTGATGCTGCCCAGCCATTGGCATCGCGTTGGCGCGGGAGCGTGCAAT
>JBDTAG010000162.1:0-12468 GCA_039924745.1 Rhodoferax sp. | reverse complement strand
CGATGGCCCGGTCTACCCCGGCACAAAAGCCGCGGGGCTCGGCGAGCAGGATTTCTTGCGTCATAGGATTCCAATCAGTTGCACTTCGAACGTCACCGGCTGGCCCGCCAGCGGATGGTTGAAGTCGAATTGCACGCCCTTGCCTTCTGCTACCTGCAGCACCACGCCAGCGAACTGGCCCTGGCCATCCGGGGTAGGAAACTGCACTACGTCACCTGCGGCGTATTGTTCGCTGGGGTCCCCCATTGAGTTGAGCTCCTTGCGTGACAGCCACTGTTGCATGTCGGGGTTACGTTCACCAAAGGCGGCACCTGCGGGAAGCTCGAACGTGCTGCGTGTGCCCTCTTCCATGCCGATCAGACAGGCCTCGACGGCGGGTGACAGCTCACCGGTTCCCAGCGTCAGAGTGGCAGGATGGCCGCCAAAGGTGTTGATCACATCTCCAGCAGGGCCGCTCAGGCGGTAATGCAGGGTGAGGAAGGAGCCTGCTTGTACAGAAGTCGTTGTGGCGGTCATATGAATTTCAGCGTGGGGAGCAAGCAATAAACGGGTCCCTATTGTAGAAACCTGCACATGCCTTCAGACTGGGACGCTCGAAATCCTCTGAAAGGCCTTGGACCAGAGTGCCTAATCCAGAGGCTGGCGGTCCCTGGGGATATGCAGACCCACTGGGTGCAGTGGGTTGCAGTCAGACTTCAGATGTAGAAAAACTTAACCGCGCAATTCACGGGTCTTATTGACCCGCAGGGCCACCAGCGTGCAGACAGCGCCCGAAAATAAATAGACGCCCATAAAGCCCACACCAAAGTGCGCTGACATGCCCAGCACCACCAGCGGCGCAAAAGCCGCACCAATCAGCCAAGCCAGGTCTGCCGTCAAAGCCGCACCGGTGTAACGAAATTTAGGTTCAAAGTTGGCTGTCACCGCGCCGGCAGCCTGGCCGTAAGACAGCCCCAAAAGGGCAAAACCAACCAAAATAAACACATCCTCACCCATCACGTCGTGGTGCAGAAGCAAAGGTGCCACAAAGCTGAAGAGCGCTATCAATATAGCCAGCGTACCCAAGGTATTGCGTCGTCCAAAGTGGTCCGCAATCCAGCCGGAGGCCACCACGCCGACCAGCGCGATAGCCCCGCCAACAATCTGCACGGCCAATACATCGTTGACCGACTGGGTGGAATACAGCTTGATCCACGACAGGGGGAATACGGTGACCAAATGGAACAAGGCATAGGTAGCCAAAGCAGCAAATGCGCCAATGAAGAGGTTGCTGCCCCTGGCCTTCATCAATTCGCCCACATCACTGGGTGCCAGCAAATTGTCTTCCAGAAGCTTGTCATATTCGTAGGTAACCACCAGACGCAGGCGCGCAAAGAGCGCCACCACATTGATGGCAAAAGCAACATAAAAGGGATAGCGCCAACCCCAGTCCAGAAAGTCGGCCGCCGATAGTTGAGAGCCCAAAAACCAAAATAGCGCCGCAGCGATCATGAAACCCAGCGGAGCACCCAGTTGTGGAATCATGGCCCACCAGCCCCGGCGTTCTTTAGGGGCCCGCATGGCCAGCAGAGAAGGCAGCCCATCCCACGAACCGCCCAGAGCAATGCCCTGCGAAAAACGCAGCAGGGATAGCAGAACAACGGCCGTGAATCCCAAGCTGGCGGTGCTAGGCAAAAACGCAATACCCGCCGTAGACACACCCAACAAAAACAGCGCCGCGGTCAGCTTGACGCCCCGTCCGTACCGCTTTTCGATCTTCATGAACGCCAATGTGCCGAACGGACGACCAATGAAGGCGAACGAAAAGATCAAAAACGCAAACAAAGTGCCCTGCAGCGGGTCCTTGTCTGGAAAGAAAACCGACGGAAACACCAGCACGGACGCGATGGCATAGACGAAAAAGTCGAAGTATTCCGACGCCCGCCCCAAGACCACACCCACTGCAATTTCACTGGGTGCGATGGTGTGTTCATCGGCAACCGCCTCACTCGGGTTGTGGGCGGTACCCGGCGCAGATAGATCGTAAGGGTTCATGGTGGGCGTCATGCAGGCTCGTATTTCTGTCGGAATCGGTTTATTCAACAGTGCAGAGGTTCTCATAAATAGCAAAACATTGACATAGGACAAAACGTCCAATGGTCAATGCGGGTATTCCCGCGTAAATTCCGCTCCGTACTCCAAAAACCCTCAATAAGTGTGGCATGTTAACCATTAAGAACCCTCTCAAGTGGCTCCGGCTGTTGCTGATCCCGATCGTGGCCTCGCTGTCGGGCTGCAACTGGGTACTGATGAATCCATCGGGTGACGTTGCCATGCAGCAGCGCGACCTGATACTCGCGTCCACGGGACTGATGCTGCTGATCATCGTACCGGTGATCGTGCTCACGCTGCTGTTTGCGTGGCGCTACCGCAAGACCAACACCCAGGCAGACTACCGGCCGGACTGGGATCACTCCACCCAACTCGAACTGGTGATCTGGACGGCACCGCTGCTGATCATCATTGCCCTGGGCGCCATCACCTGGATCAGCACCCACACGCTGGACCCTTACCGCCCGCTGGGCCGCATTGATAGCAATCGGGCAGTACCAGCAGATGTCAAGCCGCTCGTGGTTGAGGTGGTCGCTTTGGACTGGAAATGGCTATTCATCTACCCCGAGCAAGGCATTGCGTTGGTCAACGAGATGGCGGCACCCCTTGACCGCCCGATCCAATTCAAGATCACCGCATCTTCAATCATGAATTCATTCTTCATCCCCGCGTTGGCAGGGCAAATTTACGCGATGCCAGGTATGGAAACCAAGCTCAGCGCGGTGATCAACAAACCAGGCGCGTTCGATGGTTTTTCTGCCAACTACAGCGGCCATGGGTTCAATGGCATGCGCTTCAAGTTTCATGGCTTGGCCACGGCCGATTTTGACAAATGGGTGGCGACAAACAAAGCCAGTGGCAAACAACTGACACGCGCTGACTATCTGGCGCTAGAAAAGCCCAGCGAGCGGGAGCCTGTTCGGCGCTACGCATCAGTTGACCCAAGCCTGTACAAGGCCATCCTCAACCGCTGTGTAGAAACCAACAAGATGTGCATGGAAGACATGATGGCCATTGACGCCAATGGCGGCATGGGCAAGCCGGGTGTATTCAACCTGGCCTCAAGCCCTGCACTCTCCGCCACCACCCCATCGATCCTTAAACCTGGCAAAAAGTACGTTGCCGCCATGTGCAGCGTACGCGACCTTGCAACTGACTATTCCGTCGTGAATTGACCATAGATTTATATTCCATGACCGACACATTCAACCTCACGAAGTTCATCTTCGGCCGCCTGACCTGGGAGGCCATTCCGTACCATGAGCCCATTCTGATCGCCACTTTTGCCGCAGTGGCATTGGGCGGTTTGTCAATCTTAGCGGCGCTGACCTATTTCAAGGTGTGGGGCACACTATGGCGCGACTGGCTCACCAGCATTGACCACAAAAAAATCGGCATCATGTATTGCGTACTGGGCCTGGTGATGCTGATACGCGGCTTCTCCGACGCGCTGATGATGCGGGCGCAGCAGGCGCTGGCGTTCAATGGCTCCGAAGGCTTTTTGCCCCCGCACCACTACGACCAGCTCTTCACCGTGCACGGCGTGATCATGATCTTTTTTGTGGCCATGCCTTTGATCACCGGCCTGATGAACTTTGTGGTTCCGCTGCAAATCGGCGCGCGCGATGTGGCGTTCCCGTTCCTGAACAACTTCAGCTTCTGGATGACGGCCAGTGGCGCCATTTTGGTGATGATGTCGCTGTTCATTGGCGAGTTTGGGCAAACCGGCTGGCTGGCGTATCCACCGCTGTCGGGCATTCAGTTCAGCCCGGGGCCGGGCGTGGACTATTACATATGGGCACTGCAGCTGGCCGGTGTGGGAACGCTGCTGTCGGGCATCAATTTGCTGGTCACCATTGTCAAAATGCGTGCCCCTGGCATGGGCATGATGAAGATGCCCATCTTCACCTGGACGGCGTTGTGCACCAACATTTTGATCGTCGCGTCATTCCCGGTGCTGACAGCCGTGCTGGGCCTGTTGGCGATGGACCGCTACGTAGGCACGGCCTTCTTCTCGAACGACTTTGGTGGCAACGCCATGATGTACGTCAACCTGATCTGGATCTGGGGCCATCCTGAGGTCTACATTTTGGTGTTGCCCGTGTTTGGCGTGTTTTCCGAAGTGGTGGCCACATTCAGCGGCAAGCGCATTTTTGGCTACACCTCCATGGTCTACGCCACGCTGGTGATCACTATTCTTTCGTACCTGGTGTGGCTGCACCACTTCTTCACCATGGGCTCGGGTGCGAGTGTCAATTCGTTTTTCGGCATCACGACGATGATCATCTCGATCCCCACCGGGGCGAAAATTTTCAACTGGCTGTTCACCATGTACCGTGGCCGCATCCGCTTTGACGTGCCCATGCTGTGGTCGATTGGTTTCATGGTCACCTTCACGGTTGGCGGCATGACCGGTGTGTTGCTTGCAGTGCCACCGGCGGACTTTGTGTTGCACAACAGCCTGTTTCTGGTCGCACACTTCCACAACGTCATCATCGGCGCGGTGGTGTTTGGCGCCATGGCCGGCATCAATTACTGGTTCCCCAAGGCGTTTGGCTACAAGCTGGATGCGTTCTGGGGCAAGATGTCTTTCTGGTTCTGGTTTGTAGGCTTCTACTTTGCCTTCATGCCGCTGTATGTGTTGGGGCTGATGGGCGTTACCCGCCGCATGAGCCGGTTTGACGATCCTTCGCTGCAGATCTGGTTCATCATTGCGGCCTTTGGTGCGTCACTCATTGCCATTGGCATCGCGTCCACCTTCATCCAGTTCTTCGTGAGCTTTCGCAAACGCGAGGCACTGCGTGACCACACCGGAGACCCATGGGACGGACGCACGTTGGAGTGGTCTACCGCGTCGCCACCGCCCGCCTACAACTTTGCCTTCACCCCCGTGGTGCACGACAACGACGCATGGGCTGACATGAAAAAGCATGGCTACCAACGGCCCACCAGCGGCTTCATACCCATCCACATGCCCAAGAACACGGGTGCTGGCATTGTGATTTCGGGTATCGCCACCGCCTTGGGCTTCGCGTTGATCTGGCACATGTGGGCGGTGGCCGTGCTGATGTTTGTGGCCGCCATCGTGGTCACCATCGTCCACACCTTCAACTACAAGCGCGATTACTACATCCCCGCGGGCGACGTTGTCCGCACAGAGGGGCTTCGCACCCTGGAACTCAACCGTTTGGCGGTCAACTGATATGACAGCAATTACTTTACCTGTGGCTGATAGCCAGCGCTTTTACATGGCGGGTGAACACCACCCCGAGAACGGCACGCTGCTGGGCTTTTGGCTCTACCTGATGAGCGACTGCCTGATTTTTGCGGTGCTGTTTGCGGTGTATGCCGTGGTCGGTCGCAGCTATGCGGCGGGGCCGTCGGGTGCGGAGCTTTTTGATTTGCCGCTGGTCGCGCTCAACACCTCCATGCTGTTGCTGTCGTCCATCACCTACGGCTTTGCCATTCTGGAAATGCAACGTCGCCGGGTCAAGCCCGTTTTGGCATGGTTGGCTATCACAGGGTTGCTGGGCTGTGTGTTCATCGGGCTGGAGCTCTATGAATTCACCCACCTGATACACGACGGAGCGGGCCCACAGCGCAGCGCATTCTTGTCTGCATTCTTCACGCTGGTGGGTACCCATGGTTTGCACGTCACCTTTGGCATCATCTGGCTGGTGGTGCTGATGGTGCAGGTGGCTCGCGGTGGCCTGATGCCAGAAAACCGCCGCCGCCTGATGTGCCTGTCGATGTTTTGGCACTTTCTGGACGTGGTCTGGATTGGCGTCTTCACCTTTGTTTATCTGATGGGATCGCTGCCATGACATCTGCGCTCAACACCAACACCAATACCCATTCCGACACCCACCACCACGATGACGACCACGGAGGTGCCAGCCACAGCACCTTCAAAGGCTACATGACCGGCTTTGTGCTGGCAGTCATCCTCACCGCCATTCCCTTCTGGCTGGTCATGGGCAAAGTCTTGCCCAACTCCAACATCACGGGCCTGGTGATCTTGGCCATCGCCGCAGTGCAAATTGTGGTGCACATGGTGTACTTTTTGCACATGAACACACGCTCTGAAGGCGGATGGTCGCTGTTGGCGCTGGCGTTCACCGTCGTGCTGTTGGTCATCATGCTCAGCGGGTCGATCTGGGTGATGTACCACCTCAACACCAACATGATGCCGCACACCATGACTGAGATGAAGAACATGCCATGACAAGCACCATGAAGCGCAACACAGGCTTGCGTGCGCTTCATTGGGGCTGGGCGCTGTGTGCGCTTGTGCTGTTCTTGGGGTTTGTCGCGCTGGGCACTTGGCAGGTTCAGCGCCGCGCATGGAAGCTGGATTTGATCGCGCGGGTCAACCAGCGCGTCTCGGCCCCTGCAACTGATGCACCCGCCGTACGCGACTGGTCGCGTGTGAACGCAGTCAACGAAGAATACCGCCACGTGCGGTTGACCGGGCGATTCTTGCCTGCGCTAGATGCACAAGTGCAGGCAGTCACCAACACCGGCAGCGGCTTCTGGCTGCTGTCGCCACTGCAGTTGGCAGACAACAGTGTGGTGTGGGTGAACCGAGGGTTTGTTCCACCCCACTGGAAACCTGTGCCACCCAACGCATCGGCGCGAGATGACGAGACCCCCGTTACCGTCACCGGCCTACTGCGCTTGAGCGAGCCAGGTGGTGGGTTTTTGCGCGCCAATGCCCCTGCCGCTGACCGCTGGTTCTCGCGCGACCTGGCCGCCCTTGCTGCTGCGCGCGGGCTGCACAAGGTTGCACCCTATTTCGTCGACGCGGATGCATTGACTGCGACCCCTGCAGCTTCTCCAGCAGACCCGAATGCACCCGTCGGTGGGCTGACCGTTATCGCCTTTCACAACAACCACCTCGTCTATGCACTCACATGGTATGCACTGGCACTGATGGTGGCCGGTGCAGCCTTCGGCTTGGCAGTGCAAAATGCAAAACAGCATGACGACTCTCGCAACGCCCAAGCAACCCACTGAGGTCACCAACGCCCGCAGCCCGACCATCCATCCAAGCGCGGTGGTGGGGTTGCAGGGCAATCTGAACGACGAGACCGGACGCAAAAACATGTACTTGCTGATTCAGCTGCGCTGGATCGCTGTCATCGGTCAAATCGCCACCATCGAATTCGCGAATGAGGTCTTAGGCATCCATCTTCCGATGCACACGATGCTGGCTGCGCTGGGCATCTTGCTGACCTTCAATATCGTCAGCTTACTGCGCTGGCGCGCCCACCGGAAATTTAGCCAAACTGAATTGTTCGTGTCGCTGTTGGTGGACGTGGCAATGCTCACCACGCAGTTGTACTTGAGCGGTGGTGCCAGTAACCCGTTTGTTTTTTTGTATCTGCTGCAGGTCACACTGGGCGCGGTCTTGCTCAAACCGACGTTTGTGTGGAGTCTGCTTGCCATAACATCCACTTGTTTTGTCGCGTTGGCTGGGTTTGCCCGCACTTTGGCGCTGCCGCCGGACCACAACCTCGGGCTGTTGAGTTTGTACTTGCAGGGTACGCTCATCTGCTTTGTCTTGAACGCCGTACTGCTGGTGATTTTCATCACACGCATCGGTAAAAACCTGCGCGAACAAGATGCGCACCTGGCCGGTTTGCGCCAGCGCGCGGCAGAAGAAGAACATATCGTGCGCATGGGCCTGCTGGCCAGCGGCGCCGCGCATGAGTTAGGTACGCCGCTGGCAACCTTGGCCGTCATCCTGAGCGACTGGCGCCACATGCCCGCCTTCACCGCGAACACCGAGCTGCTGCAAGAGGTGACCGAGATGGAGACCCAGTTGCAACGCTGCAAGGCCATCGTGAGCGGCATTTTGCTGTCCGCAGGCGAGACACGGGGAGAGTCTTCGGCAGCTACCACCCTCGTTACATTCATAGACGACTTGGTAGAGGAATGGCGACGCACCCACGCGCGCGCTGCCCTGCATTACGACAACCATTTTGGTCACGACATGCCCGTGGTGTCGGACTCGGCCGTCAAACAAATGATTTTCAATGTGCTGGACAACGCCGTTGAGTCGTCTGGCCAGTGGTTACGCTTGGCCGTATCACGTGATGCCGACGACTTGGTGCTGTGCTGCACCGACCGTGGCCCCGGCTTTGCGGCCACCACACTGGCGCAGTTGGGCAAGCCCTATAACTCCAGCAAAGGTCGGCCCGGAGGTGGTTTGGGCCTATTTTTGGTAGTCAATGTAGCCCGCACGCTGGGCGGCGTAGTCACCGCCACCAACCCGCCCGAAGGCGGTGCCTGCGTCACCATACGGCTGCCATTAGAAGCCTTACAACTAGATGAAGCCACCAACGAGGTTTCCGATGCCCGATAACACCACCAACGATTCGCATGTTGCAGACGACGACCGCCCCGCCCTACTCATCGTAGAGGACGATGCGGCATTTGCGCGCACGCTAACCCGATCGTTCGAACGCAGAGGTTATGCCGTGCAACACGCGAGCAGCCATGACGAGGTGTTGGCGCTTTTAGCCCACAGCAGCCCAGAGTTCGCAGTGGTGGACCTGAAACTCAACGGCGAAGCATCGGGCTTGGCCTGCGTGCAAACGCTGCACGCCCACAACGCCGATATGCTCATCGTGGTACTGACCGGCTTTGCCAGCATTGCAACTGCGGTCGAAGCCATCAAACTCGGTGCCTGTCACTACTTGGCCAAGCCATCCAACACCGACGACATCGAAGCGGCGTTCACGCGCGCCACGGGCAATATTCAGGTTGAGCTGACCAACCGCTCCACGTCCATCAAGACACTGGAGTGGGAACGTATTCACGAGATGCTGGCCGAGACGGGCTTCAACATCTCAGAGACAGCCCGCCGCCTGGGCATGCACCGACGCACGCTGGCACGCAAGCTAGACAAACAGTTTGTGAAATAGTGAAACGCTTTGGACGCCAATTTGCCCACCCCGCTAACGGGATGAAAAAATCGTTACCGGGCCTGTTGCTGATTGCGATTGGCCCAACGAATACCAGCTTCTGAGCTGCTTTGGCTGTGGCGTCTAGGCAGCTCCCGATATTTGGATGCTAGACATTTCAGCTAGGAAGCTCGCCAAAATGCCAGCCGCGGCCGCTAGCAAAGCATCTGGGACCGACGACAGATGCGACGATCAAAGAACACATGCCATCGCCGCACCATGCCGACTACACCTTGACAGCCGTTGGGCCTTCCAATTTGTCTTGCGTCTTCGTATCGAAATCACTGGCTTCGTGTCGTTCGTGCAATTGGCTTGACGGCTCACCCCAAGCGCGGTTGACCTTGCGCCCACGCTGTACCGCTGGCCGCAGGGCAATCTCGTCAGTCCAACGCAGTACGTGTTTGTAATCCTGCACGCTGAGAAACTCGCCGGCCTCGTACAGCTGACCCTTGACCAGCGTGCCGTACCAAGGCCACACCGCCATGTCCGCGATGGTGTAGTCATCACCCGTCAGGTAACGGTGGTCCGCCAAACGGCGGTCCAACACATCCAGCTGGCGCTTCACTTCCATTGCGTAGCGATTGATTGGGTATTCAAATTTGGCGGGCGCATAGGCGTAGAAATGGCCAAAGCCACCGCCCAGAAACGGCGCACTACCCATCTGCCAGAAAAGCCAAGACAAACATTCGGCACGCGCAGCGCCACCTGCGGGCATAAAGGCTCCAAACTTTTCAGCCAGGTATTGCAGAATCGCCCCCGACTCAAATATCCGCACCGGGGTCTCACCACTGTGGTCCATCAGCGCCGGAATCTTCGAGTTGGGGTTCGCTGCAACAAACCCACTGCCAAACTGGTCTCCATCATTGATGCGAATCAGCCAGGCGTCGTACTCGGCCCCACTGTGGCCCAGTGCGAGCAACTCTTCCAGCATCACGGTCACTTTGACGCCATTGGGTGTGGCCAAAGAGTAGAGCTGCAGCGGGTGGCGGCCAACTGGCAGATCCTTATCATGCGTAGGACCTGCAACGGGTCGGTTGATGCTGGCAAATTTGCCGCCGCTTTCCTTATCCCAGGTCCAGACTTTGGGCGGGGTGTAATCGTTTGTATTGCTCATGGGGTTGCCTTCGTAGCCTTAGTTGATAGTGGGCGGGTTTGCATCTGCGTGCGCGCTGGCAAACTATGTCACCTTTCGTGAGACCCTGCTGGTCTAAGTTTGTCCAAAGCCAGCCGCTTGTTCGACAATGGCCCATAGCGAAAAAGTATTTCTTTCTTACTGCATATGACCATCAAAGACCTTCCACCCGACGCCCGCCCGCGTGAAAAGCTGCTGGCGCGCGGCCCAGGAGCACTAAGCGACGCCGAGCTTTTGGCACTGCTGCTGCGCACCGGCATCAAGGGAAAAGGCGTACTGCAGATGGCCGATGAACTGCTGCACCTCAAAAATGATAGCGGTATGGGCAATGTCGACGAGGGCTTCGACGGTATTTCAGGCTTACTACATGCTACGGCTGACGATTTGAAGCGGGTGAAAGGCTTGGGCCCGGCCAAGCGCGCCGAGCTGGTGGCAGTACTGGAGTTAGCCCGCCGAGCCATGGCACAACAACTCAAGGAACGCACGGTGTTTGCCGACCCCGACACCATCAAACACTACCTCAAGCTGCATTTGGCAGCCCGCAGCTACGAAGTGTTTGCCGTGATCTTCCTGGACGCCCAGAACCGCTTGTTGGCGATGGAAGAAATGTTTCGCGGTACTTTGACGCAAACTTCGGTATATCCCCGCGAAGTCGCTGTGCGCGCCTTGCACCACCAGGCCAGTGCCGTGGTGCTGGCACATAACCACCCCAGCGCCACCGTACAACCTTCACGCGCAGACGAAGCGCTGACGCAAACATTGAAAGCCGCTTTGGCGCTTCTGGATGTGCGCGTGCTGGATCACATCATCGTTGGGCAGGGACAAGCCTTATCAATGGCTGAAAAGGGCTTGATGTGACGACCTCTAAGCCGTTCAAGGTAGGGTCGCTTGCCGAACTGAAACAAGTAAAAAAAGAAATCGCTGCGCAAGCCGAGCGAGCGGCGCAGTTCACTGCGCTCAAAGCGTTAGAGGCCAAACGTGCCCGCGAGCACCGTAGCCTATTCCAAGCGGCAGTTGGCAAGGTCCACCGCTTGCCCGAACCCTGTATTGCAAACCTCAAACCGGAACCACCTTCGCCCACACCAATGCAACGTCTACTGGACGAAGCCGCAGCGTTCACGGAATCCATCAGTGATGCGGTCGACGTCAGCACATTGTTGGAAACCGACGAGCATCTGAGTTTTAGGCGGCCGGGCGTGGGGCCCGATGTAACCTACAAACTGCGGCGCGGGAAGTGGTCTATACAACGCCAGATTGACCTGCACGGTCTGCGCACTGACGATGCGCGTGAGGCACTAGGCGCTTTTATCCGTGAGGCACACAAGCAAGGCATACGTTGTGTGCGCGTGGTCACTGGAAAGGGCTTGGGTTCGCCCGGCAAAGCGCCGGTACTCAAAGAGAAAGTGCACCGTTGGTTGGTGCAGCGGGCCGAGATCGTGGCCTTTGTGCAGGCGCCACCTGCTCAAGGTGGCGCCTGCGCTTTGGTTGTCTTGCTGCAGCCTTTGCGCAGCTAGAGACCTATACCGTCCGATTTACTTGGGCAACAGAACCTTGTCGATCACGTGGATCACGCCGTTCGACTGGTACACATCGGCAATGGTCACCGTTGCGGTATCACCCTTTTCGTCCGTAATCATGGCCTTGGAGCCACTCATCTTGGCCGTCAAAGTACCACCGCTGACAGTCTTCAAAGTTGCAGAGCCTTTGCCCTCCATGATCATCTTGCCCAGCGATGCTGAATCAACCTTGCCTGCCACCACGTGGTAAGTCAAGATGTTGGTCAGGGTGCCTTTGTTTTCAGGCTTGAGCAGCGTATCTACCGTGCCGGCAGGCAGTGCGGCAAACGCTGCGTTGGTAGGCGCAAACACGGTGAATGGGCCTGGGCCTTTCAATGTTTCTACCAAGCCAGCAGCTTTGACTGCAGCAACCAGTGTGGTGTGGTCTTTGGAATTGACGGCATTGTCAATAATGTCCTTGGACGGCAACATGGCCGCGCCGCCCACCATGACATCCGCCATTGCCGCTACGGAAACAGCCGACATGATGACGGCCAAGCTGAAAGATGCGATTTTGCGATTGAGAAAAGTAGACGACATGTAAAACTCCTTAGGGTTAATGAAGCGCCGATTTGCGGCAGCTGTAATGAATACGGTGCCTGACAGCGAATAGATTCAACAATTGCGAAATATAAAAAGACACTTCGAGTAACAATCTGTAAGCCACTCGAATGATTTAAGGGATGTGAAACGACATGATTCGCCGCGTATGGGCTAGCTT